>DASRVA010000045.1:0-3177 GCA_035687745.1 Gemmatimonadota bacterium | reverse complement strand
TCGTCCCAGGCGCCCGGCCCGGGTCGGGGCCGTACGGGGCGGTCGCTCCCGAGCCGGCCGACCTCGCGGAACAGGCAGGCGGCCTGGACGGTCCACCGCTGCAGCTCGGCGACCGGTAGACGAGGCAGGAACAGGCGCGTGACGCGTGCGGCGGCGAGCATCCGGGCCAGCGCCCGTGGGTCCCGCGCCTGGAGCGCGGTCGCCAGGCTCGTCAGGGCGCCCAGGTTCCGCGCCACCTCCGCCTGGCCGAGCAGGTCCATCATCGCCTCCCGGAGCTCGACGGCGACCGGGTCGGAGTGGCCGAACGGCCCGCCCCGCCAGCCTGGATGGCGGAGCACGCCGCGCTCGGCGCCGTACCGGCTGACCCGGTTCCGCCCCGAGTTCTTGGCCGCGTAGAGGGCCTGATCGGCGGCATGCACCAGCTCGGAGGCCGAACCGGCGTCCTCGGGGTAGGCGGCGACCCCGATCGAGACGGTGATCGCCTCTCCGACCCCAGGATGCTCGAGGCCCTCGATCGATTCGCGCAGCCGGGCGGCCACGTCCTCACCGCGCTCGGCGGTCGTCTCGGGAAGGAGGACCGCGAACTCCTCGCCCCCGCAGCGGGCGACGAGGTCGATCCGCCGGACCAGGCGGCGTAGCGTCTCGGCGAGCGCCTTGAGCACCTGGTCGCCGGCCGGATGCCCGTACACGTCGTTGACGTGCTTCAGGAAGTCGACGTCGATCATGAGGAGGCTCAGGCTGGCCCCCGTCCGCTCGGCACGGTGGATCTCCTCCTCGATCCCCTCGTTCAGGACACGCACGTTGAAGAGGCCGGTCAATGCGTCCCGCCGCGCCGCCTCGCTGACCCGCGCGAAGTGGTCGGCCCGCTGGAGGGCCCGGCCCGCGACGTCGGCAAGCAGCCGGCAGAAGCGGATCTCGTGCTCCCCGAAGCCGCGGCGCGGGTCCTCGAGGCGGATGAACAGGGCCCCACGCGCGCTTCCCCCGTCGAGGATCGGCACGGCCAGCGTGCCGGCGCGGGAGCCCTCCCCGGCGTGGGCCACGACCGGCTCCAGCCGCCTCAGGGCCTGGCGGATCTCCGGATACCGGTCGAGCTCGACGTCGTCGGGCTCCACCGGACGGCCGGCATCGATCGCGGCGACCCGTCTTCCGCGTTCGTCCTCGGCCCGCGCCAGGATCACGGCGACGCGCCCGGCTCGGAAAAGGCGCGCGACCATCTCGGTGAGCCGGCGGCATACCGTCTCGGCGTCGAGGGCTTCGGCGATCAGGGACGAGATCTCGAGCGCGTTGTCGAGCAGCGTGGATACGGTGCTCTCGCGCTCGATCTCCTCGCTCAGGAACCCGACCACCCCCGCGCTCGTCAGCAGGATCAGCGCCTGCAGCACCAGCGCGCCAGCTTCCTCGGGCCCGGCGGGGGGATGCACGACCCCCTGGACGGCCGCGACGGCGGCTCCCATGAGGAGCGCCCACGGGAAAGACCGCGCCAGCCCCGCCAGGAGAACGGTGAGCAGGAAGAGGGGCGTGAAGACGTTGGTCACGAAGCCGCCCCAGGCCGCGAAGAGCGTTCCCAGGAGGACCAGGTCGATCCCGAAGAAGGCGGGGTTGAAGCGGGGGTGGACGAAGCGCGAGGCCGGAAGCGCGGCGTAGCCGACCGTCGCCAGCACGTAGGCGATCCATGGGCCGAGGAGCCACGGGTCGCCCGCCCGATCGGCGGCGAAACGCCACAGGAGCGCGCCCGTCGCCGCGGCGATGCAGAGCCGCAGCGCGAGCAGCGTGACCTTCTTGCTCCACGCTCTGGGGATGGGTCCTCCAGTTTCCGGGGGATAGACGCTCCGGTCGGCCGACCCGGCTCCCGGAACCGCGCCCGCAAGAGACGGGTACGAGCGTTCGGTTCCCGCGTTCCATGCTCGGATCAGCATTTGTCATGCCAACTTCGACGGGGAAAGGTGGCCCTCACGTCATGCGTCCGCCGACCTGGTCGGCCCTCGCCACGCTCCTTCTCCTGGCTGCCGCGGCCCCCCCGGCCCGGGGTCAGCTCCTGCGCTACGACGGCCTGCCGGGAGAGACCAGGGCCTATGCCCGGACGCAGACCGATCACGTGACCCAGACCGTGAACGGGTCGGATCAGACCCTGGACCTCGAGAGCTACTGGCGATTCTCCACGACCGTCCAGGAGAGCGGGGCGGATTCGGTCACCCTCTCGGTCGTCCACGACTCGATCGCCATCTCGGGCGTGCCCGTCGACAGCGCCCCCGACTTCTCGGCTCTCTATGGGCGGCCGGTGACGCTGGTGATGGGCCATCGGGGGGACGTGCGGACGGTCCGGCCGCCGACGGACGTGGCGGGGATCGAGCGTCTCGACCTCGAGACGACCTACCGCACCTTCTTCCCGACCCTCCCGCGGGAGTCCGTCCGACCCGGCACCACCTGGGCCGACACGCTGGTCCTGCACACGACCCAGAACGGGCTCGACATCCGCGTGCGCCGCATCAACCGGTACCGCGTGCCGGCGGATGCGCCACGGCAGGGGCAGCTCGAGGTCGATTACTCGACGACGCTGAGCCTCGAGGGAGAAGGACGTCAGCAGGGGGCCGAGGTGTCGCTGACCGGGACGGGGAACGGGCAGGGGAGCTTCCGCTTCGACGCCGGGTCGGGGGAGTATCTGGGCAGCCGGGAAACGAGCGATGTCCGGATGGACGCCTTCGTGTCGGCGGGCGGGCAGAACCTGATGATCCCGATCGTCCACCGGCGGACCGAGACGATCGAGCTCCTCGAGTAGCGTTCTCCACGCGGGTGCGCGACTTGCACGCCCGCCCGGCGTGCTCGCGCGCGTTCTCACCGCTTCGCTGACCGGACTCTCCGCGCGGCCGATTGTCGTGGAAGTGGATCTGGCCCGGGGGCTGCCCGCGTACCACCTGGTGGGACTCCCCGACGGGGCCGTCCGGGAGAGCCGCGAGCGGATCATGGCGGCTCTCGTCAACAGCGGCTTCCAGCCTCCGCTCCGTCGAATCACCGTCAATCTGGCGCCGGCCGACGAACCGAAGACCGGAACCGGCTTCGATCTTCCAATCGCTCTCGCGATCCTGTCGGCGGCGGGCGTGCTCGCCCCGGCGGCTGGCCGGCGTCCGGTCGCCGCGCTGGGCGAGCTGGGGCTGGACGGCCGGGTGAGGCCGGTCCGGG
>DASRVA010000044.1:0-4599 GCA_035687745.1 Gemmatimonadota bacterium | reverse complement strand
GCCAGCCTCGCCCTGGCCGAGCGCTGGGAGGGCTCGGCCGGCGGCCGCCTCCACACGGCCATCACGCCGCGGTTCGCGCCGACCTCCACGCCGGAGCTCCTGGAGCGTTCGGGACGGGCGGCCCGCGAGGCCGGGCTCCGGGTCCAGACCCACCTCTCCGAGCAGCCCGACGAGATCGACACCGTGCGGAAGCTCTTCCCGAAGGCGGCCGACTACCTCGAGGTGTACGAGCGGGCGGGTCTCGTCCACGACCGGACCATCCTCGCCCACGCGGTCCACTGCGACGGCGACGCCTTCCGGCGGATCGCCTCGACCGGCGCGGCCATCGCCTGCTGCCCCACCTCGAACGCCTTCCTCGGATCGGGCCGCTTCCCGCTGGAGCGGGCGTCGGCCGCCGGGGTCACGGTAGCGGTGGGCTCGGATGTCGGCGCGGGCCCGCTCTTCAGCCCGCTGGACGTGCTGCGCCACCTGGCCTACCTGGACGGCCGTCCCTCCGCCGCCGAGCTCCTCCACCGCGGGACCGCCGCCGGCGCCCGCGCGCTGGCGCTCGAGGACGTCACCGGCCGGATCGAGCCGGGGCTCTCCGCCGATCTGGTCCTCCTCCAGCCCCCGTCCGGGGCCGCCGGCGACCCCCTCGAGCGCTTCGCGCAGTGCGTGTTCCTGGGTCCGGAGACGAAGGTCGTGGCGACGATGGTCGAGGGCCGGATCGTCCACGGCGCCCTGCCGGCGGCTAGAATCGGTAGCCGAGGGCGATCTGTGGGAGGGGGAGCAAGTCCCCCGACTCCGCCCAGTACGTGAAGACGGCTTCCAGGTTCACCGCCACGCGCTCGTCGACCGGCATCTCCAGGCCGACCCCCGCACCCAGCGCCCAGCTGTCGTCGACGTCGTCGAAGACCCTCTCGCCGGTGACGTTATCCTCATCGTCCAGGATCGGCTCCGACTCCTCGTCGCTGCGCCGCCAGTAGGAGAGGCTTCCCACCAGATAGACGCGACGGGCGCCGTCGTCGCTCAGGATCCGGAGACCCGAGACCCCGACGTCGACGAAGCTGAAGTCGCCAAGCTTCCAGAGCGCGAGAGCGCCGCGGAAGCCAAAGGCGGAGGGCAGAATCTCCTGGTAGGCGATCCCGGAGCCCGAGGCCACGCCGGCGATCGCGCCGACCGTCTGGTTGCGATCGGGATCGAAAGGCGTCTGTGCTCGTGTGGAATCGGGGCGGAGGAGCGAAAGGAGGACGAGGGCGAGGAACGCGGCGCGCATGGGCGCCGTAACCTATCGGATCAGTCCTCCGAGAGCATCTCTACGCGGGCGGTCGCCTTCCGGGCCACGAACACCTTCTCGATGTTGTACGCCCGGTTCAGCGGACCGAGGGGATACAGGTAGAAGCCCATCGCCCGCGGGTCGTAGTCGTACGACATCCCGTCCATGATCTCGCCCCAGGTGAACGTCACCCGGAGCCGCTTGCCGTTCGGCGCCGGGCGTGGCGGCGTGACGGGAGCGTCCCGGTACGTGTGCCGGCTGGTACGCATGAGGGCCAGGTCGCGCACGAAGAACGCGGCGTGGACGTTCTGCAGATCGATGTCGTGAACGGCCACCATGTTCCCCGCGACGTCCACCTCCTTGAGGAGGAAAGAGGCCCGCGATGGATCGAACGCGTCGGCCACGCCCTTGCGACGGGATCCGTCGTTCAGGTGGACGACCACGTTGTGCTTGATTTTCGCCTTGATCTTGGGACCGGGCATGGGAGCGGTCGAGCCCTCGCGTTCGGGTTGCAGTCCGCGTCGAAGCGCTTCCGGGATCAGCTCAAGCAACATCCGGGCCATTCTCCACCCCCTCCGGGAGCGGGAATGCGTATCTGGGGTGAACGGTTCCTTCGCGAGGGGCATCGAGCCGCATCGTGGAGGGCTTGCAAAACGCGGGAGCGGCCGTGGCGGGATCGGATGGTGGGCCCGGTGGGACTCGAACCCACAACTCTCGGCTTAAAAGGCCGATACTCTACCCGTTGAGTTACGGGCCCAAGGCCAAGGTAGGGCGCTCGAAAACCTCCGGCAACGCGTCTCCCCCCGCGCTGGTCGGGAGGGTCTGCGTACGATAATCTGGGAGGCCGCCCGGCGGAATCGGCGGGCTCTCGTGACCGCCGTGCCTTCCCTCGGACGAAGCGGGTCGTACCGACGCACCTCGTACCAAGGAGATCCTCTTGGCCTGTTCGGGACTCGACCTGAGCGCGGTCGGAATCAAGGGAGCACCCACCGTCTACCACAACCTGTCCGTACCGGAACTGGTCGAGCACGCGGTCGTCCGTGGTGAGGGCGAACTCGTCCTGTCGGGTGCCCTGCGGACCGCCACCGGCGAACGGACCGGCCGGTCTCCGGACGCCAAGCGGATCGTCGAGGAGCCGGGCGTGACCGACGACCTCTGGTGGGGGGACGTGAACCGGCCGATCGATCCCGATACGTTCGAACGCGTGCACGAGAAGGTCGCCGCGCACCTGTCCGAGCGGACGCTGTACGTCTTCGACGGCTTCGCCGGCGCCGATCCCCGGTACCGGCTCGACGTCCGGATCGTCAACGAGCTCGCCTGGCACAACCTGTTCGTGCATCAGCTCTTTCTCCGGCCGACCCGCGACGAGCTCGACGAGCACGCCCCCGAGTTCACGATCCTCCATGCCCCCAACCTTCGCGGCGACCCCGAGACGGACGGCACCGGCGACGCGGCGTTCGTCCTGCTCTCGTTCGAGAAGCGGCTCATCCTGATCGGCGGAACGCATTACGCCGGCGAGGTGAAGAAGTCGATCTTCACGGTCATGAACTACCTGATGCCCTACCGCGACGTCCTGCCGATGCACTGCTCGGCCAACGTCGGTCGCGACGGCGACACCGCCCTCTTCTTCGGGCTCTCGGGGACCGGGAAGACGACCCTATCCGCCGATCCGGAGCGGCGCCTGATCGGCGACGACGAGCACGGCTGGTCGGAGGACGGCGTCTTCAACTTCGAGGGCGGGTGCTACGCCAAGTGCATCAAGCTCTCGGAGGAGAAGGAGCCCCAGATCTGGGCCGCCATCCGATTCGGGACGGTCGTCGAGAACGTGGTCGTCGATCCGGTGACGCGCCGGGTCGATTACGACGACGACACGATCACCGAGAACACCCGCGCCGGATATCCGGTCGACTTCATCCCCGGGGCGGTGATCCCGGGAGTCGGCGGGCACCCCCGGACGGTCCTCTTCCTGACCGCCGACGCGTTCGGGGTCCTGCCTCCGATCTCGCGGCTGACCGGCGAGCAGGCGATGTACCACTTCATCTCCGGATACACGGCCAAGGTCGCCGGTACCGAGGCTGGCGTGACCGAACCCGCGGCGACGTTCTCGGCCTGTTTCGGCGCCCCGTTTCTTCCCCTCCCACCCACCCGCTACGCGGAGATGCTGGGAGACCGCCTCGAGCGCCACGGAACGCGCGTCTACCTCGTCAACACCGGATGGACGGGGGGCCCCTACGGCGTCGGCCGGCGGATGGACCTGGGCCACACGCGGGCGATGGTCTCGGCGGCCCTGAACGGCGAGCTCGAGGGAGCGCGCTTCACCGCCCACCCGATCTTCGGGGTCGAGATTCCCGACCGCTGTCCGGCGGTTCCCGACGAGGTCCTGGATCCGCGGACCACCTGGGACGATCCGGAGGCGTACGACGCGAAGGCACGCGAGCTGGCCGGCCGCTTCGAGGACAACTTCGTGAAATTCGACGGCGTCCCCGAGCAGATCGCCGCCGCCGGCCCCGAAAACTAGCGCCCCCGCGGGTTCGGGCTTGGCCCGCCCTTCGGATGCGTGGTACGATGGCTCGAGGAGCGTGGATAGAAGAAAGGGGCGGGAGGCCCACACCTCCCGCCCCTCGGGTGCCGGCGCCCGCCAGGCCAGTGTTCGAGTCGCCGGCTGCGAATCGGATCGGGGGAACCCACCGTGACACGAATCCCGGCAGCCGGGGGGCGGTGCAGCGGGAGCCGGTCCAGTGATGGTATCCTTGATCCGTCCGTGGCGATTCTAGTCCCCGCGCGTCACCACTCCGTTATTCGGAGCACCGGCATCCGTTATCCCAGCGTCACCTGGGCGCCGGGGACGGGTTGAGCCGACTTCGCGTCCTCGGGGCCGTCGATCTGGAAGGGGCTTCCGGATCGACCCTCGACGAGGTACTGGCCCAGCCCAAGCGGGTGGGACTGCTGGCCTATCTGGCCCTCGCCCGGCCGCACGGCTACCACCGCACCGACCCACTCCTGGCGCTTTTCTGGCCCGACCTCGACCAAGCCCACGCCCGGGCGGCCCTGCGCCAGTCGGTGTACTTCCTGCGGCGGCACCTGGGGGCCGGGGCGCTCCTCTCGCGCGGCCGGGGAGAGGAGCTCACGGTGTCGCCCGATCTGTGGTGCGACGCCGTCGCGTTCGAGGCCGCGCTCGACGAGGAGCGCCGCCAGGACGCGCTCGGGCTTTACCGCGGCCCCCTCCTCGACGGTTTCCACGTCACCGGCGCCGGCGAGGAGTTCGAGCACTGGCTGGACGCCGAGCGGCAGCGCCTGGAGCTCCGCGCGGAGCGGGCCGCCCTCGAGCTGAGCCAGACGGCGGA
>DASRVA010000043.1:0-27773 GCA_035687745.1 Gemmatimonadota bacterium | reverse complement strand
CGACCGCGAGCTCTCTCTCGGTCCCCAGACTCTCTCTCACGAGGTCGCGCAGGTCGTCCTGGCCGAGCAGATCTATCGTGCGTTCACGATTCTCCGTGGCGAGCCTTATCACAAGTGAGAGACACGGCCTGATCACGCTTTGTCGAGCATGAGCCTCAGCCGCCACCTCCTCCTCCGCGCCTCGCGGAGCGACCGGCTCCGCGAGGCGTTTCCTCGCCTGCCGTTCGCGGATCGCGCGGTGCGCCGGTTCATGCCCGGTGAGCGCGCCGAGGATGCGCTGGACGCGGCGCGGGTCCTGGAGCGCCACGGCCTGACCACGGTGTTGACCCAGCTCGGCGAGAACGTCACCGAGCTGGCCGAGGCCGATCTCGTGGCGGATCACTACCTCGGTGTACTGGACGAGATCGGATGCCGCGGTCTGGACGCCGAGATCTCGGTCAAGCCGACCCATCTGGGCCTGGATCTGGACTACGATCGGACGCTCGGTAATCTCGAACGGCTGGCCGTCCGCAGCCGGGGCCTCGAGCGGTGGCTGTGGATCGACATGGAGTCCAGCTCCTACGTCGAGCCGACCCTGCGCCTCTTCCGGGCGCTCCGGGCGCGGCACACGAACGTGGGGGTGTGCCTGCAGGCCTACCTCTACCGGACGGCCGACGATCTGGCGGCGCTCCTTCCCCTGGATCCCGGAATCCGGCTGGTCAAGGGCGCCTACAGCGAGCCCGAGGACGTGGCGTATCCGCGGAAGCAGGAGGTGGACGAGGGGTACATGCGGCTGGCCGAGACGCTTCTCGACGCCCAGCGAGGGGGATCGGTCCGCGCGGCCTTCGCCACCCACGACCTCGCGCTTATCACGTGGATCCGTCAGCGAGCCGAGGAGAAGGGGATGGACGCCGGCGAACTGGAGTTTCAGATGCTGTACGGCATCCGGTCCGAGCAGCAGCGCCGGCTCGCCGCCGCGGGGTGCCGGACACGTGTCCTGATCAGCTACGGCGAGGCGTGGTTCCCGTGGTACATGCGCCGGCTCGCCGAGCGGCCGGCCAACGTCTGGTTCGTCGCCCGCAGCGCGCTACCGTGGTGACGGGGCGATCGACTGGATTCTTCGACGTGGTCCATGCCATGGTGCGCAGGATCCCGGCCGGAAAGGTGACCACCTATGGGCACGTCGCCGCCCTGTGTGGCAAGCCCCGGGCGGCGCGTACCGTGGGCTGGGCCCTGCACGCGCTTCCCGAGGAGTCCGACGTTCCCTGGCAGCGGGTCGTCAACCACCGGGGCGGGATCTCGATCTGGAAGGTGGGCGTGCCGTCCGAGCTGCAGAGGGCGCTCCTGGAGGAAGAGGGGATCGAGTTCCGGTTCGACGGCACCGTCGATCTCAAGCGCTGGGGGTGGCGTGGACCCCGGCGCCGGAAATGAGGGCGCTGGGGCCGCCGGCCGGGCTGCCGCTGTTCGTCTACGGGACGCTCCTGGACGCCGGGTTCGCTGCGCGGCTCCTCGAGCGGCCGATCGAGATCGAGCCCGCGCGGCTCCTCGACTTCGAGCTCCTCAGGCTCCAGGGCCTCGCCTACCCGACGGTCTTCGACGCGCCCGGGGAGGTCGTGGGAGGAGGGCTCTGCCGGGGTCTGACCGGCGGGGACTACGAGCGGCTCGATGCCTACGAAGGCGTGCACGAAGGGCTGTATGTGCGGATCGAGGCTCACGCGGTTGCCGGGGAGGCCGGGTCCGGGGGCAATCCCGAGCCGGTCTACGTCTACGTCGTGACCGAGAAGACCCTGCGCCGGTACGGCGCCCTGTAGCCGCGATCGTTTTGCCCGGCCTTCCGGGCCGGGATTAGGTTCTCTCCGCCGTGTCCGATCACGACGTCATCCGCGTGACCCTTCCCGACGACTCGGAGCTCGAGATGCCCTCCGGGTCGACCCCTGCCGACGTGGCGGCCCGGATCGGCCCTGGGCTAGCCCGGGCCGCGCTGGTGGCCGAGGTCGACGGTCAGCCGTGGGATCTGGGACGCCCACTCGAGCAGGATGCGAGGCTACGGATCCTGACCGAGCGGGATCCACAGGCGCTCGAAGTCTACCGCCATTCGACCGCACACCTCATGGCCCAGGCCGTCCAGCGGCTCTACCCCGGGACCAAGGTGACGATCGGTCCCGTCATCGAGGGCGGCTTCTACTACGATTTCGACCGCGAGGAGCCCTTCACGCCCGACGACTTCGCAGCCATCGAGGCCGAGATGAAGAGGATCGTCGACGAGGACCTGGCCATCGAGCGCGAGGAGGTCTCGCGGGACGCCGCCGTGGAGCTCTTCCGCGAGCTCGAGGAGCCGTACAAGGTCGAGATCGTCGAAGCGATACCCGCCGGGGAAACCTTGACCCTGTACCGGCAGGGGGACTGGCTCGACCTCTGCCGCGGGCCGCACGTCCCGGCCACGGGGCGGCTGGGCGTGTTCAAGCTCACCTCCACCGCGGGGGCTTACTGGCGGGGGGACGAGCGCAACAAGATGCTCACCCGGATCTACGGGACCGCGTTCTTCGCGAAGAAGGACCTGGAAGAGCACCTCGAGCGGATCGAGGAGGCGCGCAAGCGGGATCACCGGAAGCTGGGGAAGGAGCTGGACCTGTTCTCGTTCCATTCCAACGCCCCGGCCAGCCCCTACTTCCATCCCAAGGGGGCGTGGATCTACAACCGCCTCCAGCGCTTCATGCGCGAGCTCCACGCCGACGGCTGGCCGCATGACGAGATCGTGACACCGCAGATCTTCGACGTCGAGCTGTGGCACCGCTCCGGTCACTACGAGCACTACAAGGAGAACATGTTCTTCACGACCGCCGACGAGCGCGAGATGACCGTCAAGCCCATGAACTGCCCGGCCTCGGTCTACGTCTATGGGGCGCACAAGCGATCATACCGCGACCTGCCGCTCCGCTACGCGGACTTCGGTCGCCTCCACCGGTTCGAGAAGTCGGGCGTCGTGACCGGGCTCTTCCGCGTCCGGACGTTCGTCCAGGACGATGCCCACATCTACTGCACGCCAGACCAGATCCAGGCCGAGGTGACGTCGCTGATCGGCCTCGTCCGGTACGTCATGGAGGACGTATTCGGGTTCGAGATCGCGATCGATCTGTCGCTCAGGCCCGAGAACCGGCTCGGGTCGGAAGAAGTGTGGGAGAAGGCGGAGGCGGCGCTCAGGAAGGCGCTCGAGGCTAACGGGCTCGAGTACCGTCAGGCACCCGGCGAGGGCGCCTTCTACGGCCCCAAGATCGACTTCCAGGTGACCGATGTTCTTCGGCGGAAGTGGCAGCTATCGACGATCCAGTGCGACTTCAATCTCCCCGATCGGTTCGACCTGCGATACACGACGCCCGAGGGGACCGAGGCGCAGCCGGTGGTGATCCACCGGGCCATCCTGGGCTCGATCGAGCGCTTCATGGGAATCCTGATCGAGCACTACGGGGGGGCCTTCCCGACCTGGCTCGCTCCCGAGCAGGTCAGGATCGTCCCGGTGAGCGACGTGTTCATCGAATACGCCGAGACCATCGCCGAGCACCTCCGCCGGAAGGGACTGCGGCCGCACGTGGACGCGCGGCGTGAGGGAGTCGGCTACAAGATCCGGGACGCCGAGGTGCACAAGATCCCCTACATGCTGGTGGTCGGCGAGCGCGAGGTAGGGACGGGGAAGGTGAGCGTCCGCTCCCACGCGGAGGGCGAGCTCGGAACGATCGATCTGGACCACCTGGTGGACCGGCTGGTCCAGGAGGCCTCTCCACCCCCGCCGGGCTGATCTACCGCGACCTGGGCTTTGACGCCCTGGAGCCGTCGGTCCCGTCTTCACCGTCGAATCCGCCCCGGCCTCCCAGCCGCCGGGAGATTCGATCCGCCGCCCGAACGACGCGGCGGGCGATGCCCGGGATCCGGTCTTCGGTGAGGCGTGCGGCGGGGCCTCCGACGCTGAGCGCCGCCACCGCGTGAAGCTCATGGTCGCGGACGGGCGCGCCGACCGCCACGTAGCCGACTTCCAGCTCCCCGATCGCGACCGCCCAGCCCCGCTCCAGAACGCGCTCGAGCTCACGATCCAGGCGGCGGGAATCGGTGATCGTCCGGGGGGTGAGCCTCCTCAGCCGACGCGCGGGCCCGCCACGCCGGCCGGCGGGCGGCTTTCCGATCCCCGAGCGCTCCGCCGCCAGCAGCACCTTGCCGGTCGAGGTCGCGTGGGCCGGCCAGCGGGTCCCGATCTCCGGGCTCACGCCCAGCAGGGACGGTCCCTCGACGCCGTCCAGGATCACCACCTCGTCGCCGGCCAGAACCTCCAGCGAGGCCGTTTCGCCGGTCTCGCGCACCAGCGCCTCGAGCTCCGGGCGGGCGGCCGCCATGAGATCGTTCGAGCGCAGCGCCAGAGCTCCCAGGGAGATCGATTCGGGGCCCAGCCGCCACGCGTCGGTGGCCGGGCCCCGGGTCACCATTCCCTCGACCTCGAGCGCCGTCAGCAGGCGATAGGCGGTGGTCTTGTTGAGCCCGACCTCGCGCGCGATCTCGCTGAGCCCCCATTCCGGGCGCTCGTCGCTGAACACCTTCAACAGGCCGATGGCGCGACGGACGGACTGGGTCCCGGCGTAGGGCTTGGCCGGCATAGACTCTCTCCTTGACGAGGGCGGTCCTTCTCGCTTAGTTTCATATTATGAAATAACGGTTCAAAAAGCCAGAGACGACGAGCTGGGGGAGTATGAAGACGGACGCGATCAAGACGACCCCCTTCCACTCCCGGACCGCGGCGCTCGTCCGCGGCCAGACCTGGCGGCGGTGGGCGGGCTACGTCGCGGCCTCCTCGTACGACCTCGTCCACGACCTGGAGTACGCGGCCATCCGGGGCACGGCGGCCCTGATCGACGTGACCCCGCTCTTCAAGTACCGGCTCCGCGGTCCCCATGCGGGGGCCCTCCTCGACCGGATCGTGACGCGGGACGTGGCCCGCTGCGCGGTGGGACAGGTCATGTACACGCCGTGGTGCGACCCGGAAGGGAAGGTCATCGACGACGGGACGGTGACGTGGCTCGAGGACGAGCGCTTCCGGCTGACCTCCGCCCATCCCAACCTGCGCTGGCTGCATCAGAACGCGGTCGGGATGGACGTGGAGATCGAGGACGAGACGGACCAGACGGCCGCCCTGTCGCTTCAGGGGCCTCGGGCGCGCGAGATCCTTGCCCGCCTGGCGGATACGGATGTGACGGGTCTCAGATTCTTCCGCGCCGCGTCCGCGCGGTTGGGAGGGATCCCGACCACGGTCACGCGCACGGGCTACACCGGCGATCTCGGCTATGAGATCTGGGTCGACAACGATCAGGCCGTGCGCTTGTGGGACCTGCTTGTCGTGACGGGCGCGCCGTACGGCATCCTGCCGACCGGACTGCTGGCGATGGACGTGGCGCGAATCGAAGCCGGGCTCCTGCTGATCGATGTGGACTACGTCTCGGCCCGGCGGGCGATGATCGAGCCGCAGAAGTCGTCCCCCTTCGAGCTCAACCTGGAGTGGGCGGTGGCCCGCGGGAAAGCCCCCTTCGTGGGTCAGCGGGCCCTGGAAGCGGAGCGCGAGCGCGGCTCGGCCTGGGCGCTCCGCGGCCTCGTGGTCGACTGGGACTCACTGGAGGCGCTCTTCATCGAGGTCGGGCTCCCGCCGCAGCTTCCGACCACTGCCTGGCGGACGAGCACGCCCGTCTACGCCGATGGAAAGCAGGTGGGGTACGCGACCAGCGGCTGCTGGTCGCCGCTCCTGAAGAAGTACATCGCGCTGGCCCACGTCGAGAGCGGCTACGCGGAGCCGGGCACGGAGGTCGCCCTCGAGATGACGGTCGAGCATCGGCGGAAGAAGGCCCGGGCCACCGTCGTGAAGACGCCCTTCTTCGATCCCGAGCGGAAGCGATCGTGACGTCGTCGCGTTCGCCGTCCTGCGATGCCCTGGTGATCGGCGGGGGACACAACGGCCTCGTCTGCGCCGCGTATCTCGCCCGCGCGGGGCGGAAGGTCCTGGTCCTCGAACGCCGTCCGGTGCTGGGCGGCGCGGCCGTCACCGAGGAGGTGTTCCCCGGCTTTCGCTTCTCGGTCTTCTCGTATGTGGTGAGCCTGCTCAGGCCGGAGATCATCCGCGACCTCGACCTCTCCGGCCATGGGCTCCACATCGTTCCGCTGGAGAGCACGTTCAATCCGCTCCCGGACGGCGACTACCTGGCGACGTGGGCCGATCCCGACGAGACCCGCCAGGAGCTCTATCGCCATTCGCCGCGGGACGCCGACGCGTACCAGGAATTCGGCCGCCTCATGCAGCGGATGGCGATGGCGGTCAAGCCCCTTCTGAGCATCTCACCGCCCGACCCCGCCTCGTGGCGGCCCAGGGACCTGCTGACCCTGAGCCGACTGGCCAGGCATTTCCGAAATCTGGGGGAGAAGGAAATCCACGCCCTCGTCAAGCTCATGACGATGAGCTCCGCCGACTATCTCGGGGAGTGGTTCGAGAGCGAGGCCCTGAAGGCCGCCAAGTCGGCGAGCGGGATCATCGGCACTTTTCTGGGCCCCCGCTCGCCGGGGACGGCGTACGTGCTGCTGCATCACTACATGGGCGAGATCGACGGCGTCTTCCGGGCGTGGGGGTTCGCCCGCGGCGGGACCGGCGCGGTCAGCGAATCGGTCGCCTCGGCGGCGCGCGGCTTCGGGGCCGAGATCCGGACCGATGCCTCGGTCGGCAGGGTGCTGGTGAAGAACGGCCGGGCGTCCGGAGTGGTCCTGGACAACGGCGACGAGCTTCGGGCCCGGGTGGTGATCTCGAGCCTCGATCCCCGCCGCACGTTCCTCGAGCTGGTTGAGCCGGGGGATCTTCCGGAGGAGCTCGTGGAAGCGGTCGGCCGGTTTCGCTTCCGCGGCTCCTCGGGCAAGGTGAATCTCGCCCTCTCCGAGCCGCCGAGCTTCACCGCCCTGCCCGGCGACGGACCTCACCTCAGGGGCGCGATCGCGATCGCCCCGAGCGTGGACTATCTCGAGCGCGCCTACGACGACGCCAAGTACGGCGAGTTCTCGCGCCGGCCGTTTCTCGACATCGTGATCCCGTCGTTGATCGATCCGGGAATGGCGCCGCCCGGAAAGCACGTGATGTCGATCTTCGTACAGTACGCTCCGTACCACCGAAAGGGCGGCTGGGACGACCGGAGCCGCGAGGCGTTCGGCGACGCCGTGATCGACACGCTGGCCGAGTACGCGCCCAACATCCGCTCGGCGATACTCCACCGGCAGGTGATCACCCCGGCCGACATCGAAGCGGTCACGGGGCTCTCGGAGGGGAACATCTTCCAGGGCGAGCTCGCCCTGAGCCAGCTCTTCTTCCTGAGACCGGCGGCTGCCTGGGCCGACCACCGGACTCCGGTACGGGGGTACTACCAGTGCGGGTCCGGAACGCATCCCGGGGGCGGGGTCATGGGCGCGAGCGGGCGGCTGGCGGCGCGGGCGGTCCTGGCCGACGGGGGACGAGGTTCGTGAACGGCCGCCGTGACGTGGTGGTGATCGGCTCGGGTGTCGAGGAGCTGGCGGCCGCGGCCGACCTGGCCGGGGCGGGGTTCCGGGTGACGGTCCTGGAGCGGGGCGAGGCGCCGGGCGGGCCGGCGGCCACGGAGGAGATCCTGCCGGGGTTCCGAGTCGACCCCGTCTTCCCGGACGCGGGCTATCTGCCGCCGGGAACCGTGCGCGATCTGGAGCTCGAAGCGCACGGGCTTGAGCTGCTGGCCCCGGACCCGGTGCTGACGGCGCCCGCGGGCTTGGGAGAGCCGCTCGTCCTGTGGCGCGACCCCGAGCGGACGCGAGCCTCGATCGCGAGACGCTCGACGGCGGACGCCGAGCGGTGGGCCGGGTTCACGGAACGGATCGCGGCGTTTGCCGGGGTCCTCGAGGCCGTCTGCTCGCGGCCTCCTCCGAGGCCGGCGGGACCGTTGCGCGAACTGGTGCCGTACCTTGGCCTCGGCCGGCGGATCCGGTCGCTCGGTCGTGAGCGAATGATCGACTTCTTGCGCGTCCTGCCGCTACCCGTCTACGACCTCCTCGACGACTCGTTCGGGGACGAGCTGCTCAAGGGCGCGCTCGGGGCAATGGCCGCGCGCGGCGTTTTCCAGGGCCCGCGGTCTCCGGGTACGGCTCTCGTTCTGCTCCATCGTCAGGTCGGGAGCCAGGCCGGAGTCTTCGGGCCCCGCACGACGGTGCGCGGAGGCATGGGCGCCCTCGTCGAGGCGCTCGCGGCGAGCGCGAGGGAGCGGGGGGTGGAGATCCGTTGTGGAGAGAGGGTCGCCCGGGTCGCGGTGGAGAAGGGGAGAGCGGTTGGCGTGGCGCTGGACGGCGGGAACGAGGTCGCGGCCCGAGCCGTTCTGTCGGGAGCCGACCCTTCACGCACGCTGCTCGACCTCGCGGGGGCAGAGCACCTGGATCCCGATCTCGTCCACGCGGCGCGCCAGATCCGCTTCCGGGGCGGATATGCGCGGGTGCACGTGGCGCTGTCGGAAGCCCTGCGGTTCGAGGGTCTGGCCGAGGCGCCGACGGGTACCTTCGTCGTCGCGCCCGGGCTGGACTACGTGGAGCGGGCCTACGACGACGCCAAGCACGGCGGCACCTCCGCCCGGCCCGTGCTCGAGGCCCGGATCCCGACGCTCGCCGACCCC
Organism: Gemmatimonadota bacterium; assembly: GCA_035687745.1. Lineage (GTDB taxonomy): Bacteria > Gemmatimonadota > Gemmatimonadetes > JACCXV01 > JAHWKZ01 > DASRVA01. The sequence goes on along the minus strand of DASRVA010000043.1, from coordinate 19,098 downwards.
TCGCTCGCCCCGCCGGGGCGGCACGTGATGTCGGTCGACGTGCGGTTCGTCCCCCTCGGAAGCGCGCGAGCAGGAAACGGCGTCGACCCCGAGGCACTGGGGGACCTGGTGATCGAGGTCCTGGCCCAACACGCCCCCAACCTCCCCGGCGCGATCCTCGAGCGACGCGTCGTGACCCCGGCGGATCTGGAGACCCGCCACGGGTTGACCGGGGGGGATCCGTATCAGGGCGAGCTGGCGCTCGACCAGCTTCTGTTCATGCGTCCGGTGCCGGGCTGGGGGCGCTATCGGACCCCGATCCAGGGTCTCTATCTGTGCGGCACCGGGACCCACCCGGCGGGCGCGATCACCGGCGCCTCCGGGCGTCACGCTGCGAGCGCCATCCACGAGGACATGGAGCGAGGATGACCACGCCTGACAGGTCTTTCCTTGAGACCCGGGAGAGCTACCGGCAGGGCGCCCGGACGCTTCCCGGGCGCTACTACACGTCGTCCGAGGTCTTCGCCGAGGAGGCGGAGCGGGTCTTCCGCCGCTCGTGGCTCTGTGCCGGCCGCCAGGAGGAGATCGCCGAGCCCGGCGAATACTTCCTCGTCGCGACCGCCGGCGAGAGCGTGATCGTCGTGAGCGACGAGACAGGTACTCCGCGTGCTCTGTACAACGTCTGCCGCCACCGGGGCACCCGTCTCCGTGTGGAGGAGCGGGGAAAGCTCGCCCGCTCGATCCAGTGCCCCTACCACGCCTGGACGTACGGGCTGGATGGCCGCCTGATCGGCGCGCCCGACATGGACGGGGTCGAGGGGTTCGACCGCGCGGACTACCCCCTCCACCGAGCCGCTCTCGAATCGTGGGACGGCTTTCTGTTCGTCAGCCTGGACGAGCGCCCCGAGCCCTTCGAGGAGGCCTTCGCGCCCATCCTCGACCGGTTCGCGCGGTTCAACCTGGCCCGGCTCCGCGCCTGGCGGCGGATCGAGTACGACGTCCGGGCGAACTGGAAGCTCGTCTTCCAGAACTACTCCGAGTGCCTCCACTGTCCGGTGATCCACCCCCGCCTGTCGGACCTGACCCCCTACCGGACGGGGCAGAACGACCTCGTCGAGGGACCCTTTCTGGGCGGCTACATGATCCTGGCCGAGAAGGGCGGCAGCATGACGATGAGCGGCCGGTCGTGCGCGCGGCCGGTAGGGGAGCTGCCGGAGGAGGAGTTCGAGCGGGTCTACTACTACTCGATCTTCCCGAACCTGCTCCTCAGCCTCCACGCCGACTATGTGATGGCGCACCGGCTCTGGCCCCAGGCCCCCGACCGGACGCGGATCGTCTGCGAGTGGCTGTTCCACCCCGAGGCCTCCGGCGCGCCCGGGTTCGACCCCGAGGACGCGGTCGGGTTCTGGGACATGACCAACCGCGAGGACTGGCACATCTGCGAGCTCGCCCAGGCCGGAATCTCATCCAGCAAGTACGCCCCCGGCCCCTACTCGCCTCGCGAGAGCCTTCCCGCGGCCTGGGACCGGGAGTACCTGCGGCGGATGGACGCCGGCGCCTGAGGCGGCCGCACTAGCGGCGATCTATCCAGCATCGCGGTCACTCAGAAGGGCCGGGGGGCACCCCCCCGCGCCGTCGGGAATATCCATTCCTGCCGACAGGGAACGGGCGGACTCCTTGCCGTGGACCCGACGAATCAGGCCCAGGTCGATGCCGATAGGAACGGATGCGGCTTCGTATGCGACGACGGGACCGCTGATTACGTGGACGACAAGGACCACAGTCACCCACCGAAGGGCAGGCCAGGGAAGTAACCTCATCGTCGCTGCGTGACTCCCCGCGTCCGATGGAATGCCTCGAGTGCCCCGCGAGCGGCTATCGCGCGCGGGTGATCGTCCCCCAGATCTGTCCTGAGAATAGCCAGGCCATTCCGGAGGAGGATCTCGGCCTCCCTGGACCGGCCCTGTGCGGCAAGCGCCCGACCGAGCTGGATCTCGGCCTCTGCCCGCCGCCACTGGCGCCCGGGTGGCTCCCGGGATAGGACGGTCATGGCCTGCCGCAGGAGCGACTCCGCTTCGAACGGATCGCCACGCTCAAGCCGCGCTCGGCCGAGACCGGTCAGGACTGGACCGTTCGTCGTGTGCGCCGGCCCCAGCGCTTTGATTTGGATCGCTAGGGCTCCTCTGAACAGCGACTCCGCGGGCGCGAGCTGGCCGCGATCGACGAGGATGTTGGCGAGGTGGGTCATGTCGAGGGCCAGTTCGGGGTGGTCGGCGGGGAAAGCGGGCCGCTTGATTTCCATCCCCCGCCTCACCAGAGTGGCCGCCGAGGTGTCACCAAGCTCGTGCCGCGCCCGAGCCAGGTTCACGTAGGCCAGGCCGACGTCCGGATGGCTTTCGCCCAGGGCACCACGTCGGAGCTCGAGCACCTCCCGATACAGAGAGTCGGCCTTCGTGTACTCCCCGTGTTCCATGTGGACGTGCCCGAGCTTGTTGACGGCGAAGGCGAGACGGGCCGGCACGATAGGCCGCTGGGCGCGCTGGATCTCCACGGCCTCGCGCAGGTACCGTTCGGCCTCCTGCTCGTGTCCGACCGACCGCAGTATGTCCCCGAGAATCACGAGCGGGCTCGTGAGCTCGACGTGCCCGTCGCCAACCCTCCGCCGTCTGGATGCCACGCTCTCCCGCGCGATCGATTCGGCGGCGGCGAACTCGTCCATGTCGTAGAGCGTCATCGCGAGCACGGCTTGGGTCCCACCGACGTCGATGTCGGGACCCAGGCTTCGACGCTGGTCCGCGATCGAGGATTCCAGGACCCTCCGCGCGGGCTCGAGCGCCCCCAGCCCCCAGTACGCCTCGCCGATCACGTACCGGAGCTGGGCTCGGACCTCGGGCTCGATCGTCCTGTCCTGGTCGAGGCGCCTGACCGCGTCGTTCAGAATCTCACGGACCGTCACCGCCTCCCCCTGTCCGTACCAAGGATCAGGTGAGCGGAGGAGGCCGGACAGAAAGCTCGCCAGACTCTCGGCCTTGTCGCGCTCGCGGGCGGTCCGCTCCGACTGAACCCGGGTGACGACGCTGAAGCCGCTGAGGAGTGCGACGAATGTCGCCATGGCGGCGATCCCCAGAGGATGACGGCGGAGGAACTTGCCAGCGCGATAGCGCCGGGTATCGGGGCGTGCGACGATCGGTCGGTTCTCGAGGTGCCGCCGGAGGTCGGCGGCGAGACCCTCCGCCGACGGATACCGCCGCTCCGGTTCCTTCTGGAGAGCGGTCAGAACGATCGTGTCCAGGTCGCCTTTGAGCTGTCGGGTGAGGCGATCGCCCGTCGAGGACCGAGCCACCGCCGTCCGAACATCTCCGCGCGCGACGGACGATGAGGGGCGCTCGGGCTCGTCCTCGAGGATCGCGCGCTCCATCTCCGTCTGAGACCGACCGTCAGACCGGAACGGACGCTGCCCGGTCAGGAGTTCGCAGAGCAGCACGCCCAGCGAGTAGACATCGCTCGTGGTGGAGATGGGATTCCCGCGGATCTGTTCGGGACTCGCGTACTCGGGCGTCATCGGCCTGAGGCCCGTCATCGTGGGTGGCGAGCCTTCGCCAAAGGCTTCGTCGGCGGTCGCCAGAAGCTTGGCGATGCCGAAGTCGAGGAGCTTCGTCCGCCCATCGGCCGTGACGAAGATGTTGGACGGCTTCAGGTCCCGGTGGACGATCAGGTTTCGGTGCGCGTACTGCACGGCATCGCAAACCTGGAGAAAGAGCCCGAGCCGCCGCCGGACGTCCAGTCGGTGCCCGTCGCAGTAGCGATCGATCGGCGTCCCTTCGATGTATTCCATGGCGAACCAGGGGAGGCCATCGGGAGTGACTCCGCCGTCGAAAAGCCGCGCGATCCCCGAGTGGTCGAGGTTGGCGAGAATCTGTCGCTCCTCCAGGAAGCGCTGCACGACATGGGGATCCAGGGCCAGACCGGTTCGGACGAGCTTGAGGGCGACGCGCTTCCGGAACTGATCGTCGTCACGCTCCGCGACGTACACGGCTCCCATTCCACCGTAGCCCGCCACGCCGACGATGCGGTAGGGGCCCACTCTGGCCTCGGGTATCGATGAGTCTGAGAGGAGCGCGGAGAAGACGATGGGCGCCGGAGTCTCGAGGAGGCTTTCAGCCCGCCTGCACGAGGCGAGGAGTCGTTCGAGCTCGGCGCGCAAAGTCGTGTCTCCGGCGCACGCCCGGTCGAGGTAGTCGGTTCCCTCTTCGGGCTCGAGCTCGAGCACCGCGTCGATCAGGGGCTGCAGTTCCTTCCAGCGCTCCGGACCGATCCTTGCCGTCACCACAAATCGCCTAGGCGCTCAGCGCCTCGTAAAGGAGTCCCTTCGCCTTGGTCCAATCCCGCCGGACGGTGCGTGCGGTCACTCCGAGCGCCTCTGCAGTCTCCTCTTCGGTCAGCCCGCCGAAGAAGCGACACTCCACGACTCGCGTAAGGCGCTCGTCCAGTTCCGAGAGTCTCGTGAGCGCGTCGTGGAGATCGAGCAGCGCATCGGCCTGATCGTTGGCGGATGGAAGGACTCTGTCGAGCGAGAACTCATCGAGAGAGATCGTGCGGCGGCCGCTGCCGCGCTTGTCCGCCCGACGCTGCCGGGCGTGATCGACCAGGATCTGGCGCATGGCCATGGCACCCACGGCGAAGAAGTGCGCCCGGTCCTGCCATCCGGCTCGGGTGTGGTCGACCAGTTTGAGGTAGGCCTCGTGAACGAGAGCCGTCGTTCCGAGGGTGGGATCGGGGGGAAAAGGCCCGAGCTGGCGATGGGCGATCCGCCGGAGCTCCTCGTAGACCGCCGGGAAGAGGCGATCCATGGCTTCCATGCGTCCCTGCCGCAGCTCGGTCAGGAGATCGGTGATGCCGGGCTCTGTGCCCATGCCCGTTCGGACTCGGGCTGACCGGCCTGGCTGCCGGCCCCGTCGGGGCATGTCCGGTTTTTGGCCCCGATTGCGTCAATAGTAAATGGAAAGCGGGGAAAGGCCCCGTCGGAGCGGAACGACGACCGACCGCTCGTTCCACTCCAAAGCATGCTAAGCGGAATCCCGGAGGCCTGCAATCCCGGGCTCCTGGCGGGCAATCGGGCACCCGCGATCTGCGGCCATTCGGTCTGCGGATCGACAACGTCCCGGGCCGAGTGTCCAGGCATGCACGAGGAGGACCACGATGACCCACCTCCGAGTTCTCGAAATTCTCACGCTTCTTCTTGCTTTTCTTGGCTTCGGCTGCGAGAGCAGTGCTTTGGGGCCGAAGGAGAAAGGTCCGATTGAGGCGCCACCGGACATCTCGTCAGACACGGCACCTGCAATCGGTACCTATCTACTGACGGTCTCTCCAGGAACGAATCTCGGGGGCGGCACGTGGGAGATTCCGATCAACACCCCATTCTTCCTCATCGCCCAAGTCAACTTCCCGGGTGGCGATCCGGCCACCAAAGGAAGCGCGATCTTCCAAAGCTTCTTCTCCGACCGCTGGCATCGGCTGGGGTCCGTACCAGTCGATCAGGACGGAGAGGCGCGCTGGGGGTTCACCGGTGTCGGGTTCTGCGGTGGGACCCCCCTACCTCTTGCGCGCTTCAAGTACATCGGCCAGGGCAGCGGGGTGAAGAACGACGTGAGCAATACCGTCACTGTGCAGACGGAGAGCTGTGGTCCATGATGACCGCTAGGTCAATGATCCGGGCTATCGCACTCCCATGGCCGGCATGATCGCTCCCTTAAGACCCGTGCGCATTCATCGCAACCGCTGCGCCCTGGCCTTCATCGCTCTAGGCTATGTGGTGCCGCCGGTCCTCGCGCAGGAGGGCCGCAAGGCCCCCGACCCGGAACGGTTCGGCCGCCTGGGCGCTCAGCGTCCGCCTCCCGACCCGGAGCGGCTAGGGGCCCTTCTGGTCGACCCGCTGATCGTCCGACGCCCGGCGGAGGCCATGGTCGTCGAGCCGGGACTGGTCACGGTCACTGCCCGCTGCAACGAAGGGGAGCTGATCGTGGGTGGCGGCTACGCGGTCGACCGTCCGAGTCTCTCGAGCGCCCGTCCGGTCGCCGTGGAGGCGAGCTATCCCTCGGCGACCGACGCGTGGACGGTCGTGGCCTACAACCTGGATTCGCTCCCCGGCGGGCCCAACGCGGGGACCGCGGCGCGGGCCGAAGCCTATTGTTACACGGCGCCCGACCAGGCGGTCGATATCCGCATCGTGGCCACGGACCCGGTCCTTCCCTCGCTCTACGCTTACAATGCCCCCTTCACGACGGTGACGGCCAGCTGCCCGTCGGGCTACGGCGCGCTGTCCGGAGGATTCCAGACCGAACATACGCGGGACGACATCGGGGCCATGAACTCGTGGTTCTTCAGCTCCAGGCCCGTGGCGACCGCAGCCGGTTCTGGCTGGGAGGTGAAGATGGCTCCGATGAGGGAGCCCCTCCCGATGACGAGGGCGTACGCGGTCTGCGTCCCCCAAAGCGGATCAATCCGGTTCCTGCTGAGCTGCGTCGTGGACAAGCGCAGCGGAACGAGGAGCTGCCCGCCCACGCCGGCCGGGCAAGCGGTCCATGGCTCCGTTCCCTCGATCGACCAGCTCGGCTACGGCTACTACGAGGGTGGGCTCCAGTGCGGGGCGGGAGAGGTGGCAGTTGGCGGCGGATACGCATTTCTGGGGAGCCCCTTCATCTGGCACCAGATCTACCAGAGCGTCGGATCGGCGAGCCCCTCGGGGTGGGAGATCGGCGGAATCTTCGGATACCAGAGTCAGGACTACTCTAGCTACGATCCCACTGGAGCCGATACTTCTTCCGCGATCGACGGGTGGGTCATGTGCGCCCGGCCGCCGGAGGTGGCTCTGCTCGTGAGGATCACGAGTCCGACAGACCGTACGGCCGTCGAAGCCACCCCGGAGGATGATGTCGGTGGCGGAAACCTCGCCCTCAAAGCGGTCGCGTTCGGTGACTCGGGGTTCCCCCGCTCCGATGTCAAGTTTGAGTGGCGAATCGATGGCGGGCCGGTCGCGACCGGCGCGACGACTTCCACGAGCATCGAGGTTCCGGCGTGCACGATCAGGGAACACCGAGTCGAGGTGCGGGGCACCGATCCGTCCGGCAACACTGCCTCGGACGGCGTGACCGTGTACGCGGGCGGCGTCTGCTGATCTCCGCGCAGAGGAGCGGGTCCCTGCGAACAGAAAGGATGCGACGCAGATGAGAATGCACCGTTTTCTGATATTCGCTGCCATGGTGGACTTGACGGTTGCTCTCGGTGTGGAAGGACGTGACACGCTTTGGGCTCAGACCATCGACCGCGCTACACAACGAAACGGCATGCACAGCTGCCCCCCTGGTACCTTCGTCGTCGGCTTGCATCTGGAGCGCAACGAGCTCCTCTGCTCCACGGGCTTTGGGACCTATCAGGTCGCTGATGAGGTGGTGGACAACTCCACCCAGATGACCGGCTGGCATCCAGATGGCGACGGGACAATGCATGGTTGCCCCGCCGGTATGGCCGTGACCGGCGTCTACGGAGGTAACCTGCTGAATTGTGCGCCCCTCTCTCGCAGCCCGAGCCTTTTCGTCGACAAGAAGACACAAATGATGGGTATGCACGCCTGCCCTGAGGGAACTGTGATGACTGGCCTTCAAGCGTCGCGGAACTGGTTGCTCTGCGGAACTTTTCGCGAGGTCTTGAGTGGGCAGGAAGTGCAGCGGAACGATATGCTGAGCTGTCCACCCGGCATGTTCATTACCGGCGTGCATATCGCGACGAACAAGCTCCTCTGTTCTGCTGACTTCGGCTCCTGGGAAACCGAAAGCGTTCATCCTTCGAAAAGCGGACCCCCCAGGTGTCCTGACGGGATGGCTGCGACGGGCCTGCACAACGGAAGACGACTCGTCGCTTGTGCGCCTATAGCCAAGTCAATGAATGCCTGGAAATCCAGTACCCTGCAGAGGGCCAACATGAGCGCGTGCCCCCTCGGATGGGTGGCGCTCGGGTTCAATCCTTGGACGAAGGATCCGATCCTCGGGGGTACGGTCGCATCCGGGTTCGCCATTTGCGGCCGTGTTCACTGAAGCCGGAGTTGATTCGGCGGCAGGAACGACGAGCTTTCTGACGAAGGAGAGGGAAGCTAGGAGGCCCGTGAGGTCAGGGGCGCCAGGTCGTTCCACGCGCCCGCTGTGAACAGCGAGGCCAGGTCCAGCGCCTGTCGGCGGCCGACGCCCACCTCGAACATCCCGCCGATGTAGGCGTGCCACCCTTCGCGGATGCAGCGCTCCAGGCAGCGGAGGGCCTCGAGCGGGCCACCCAGCCGCGGCGCCTTGACGTTGATGGCGGCGGGCGGGATCGGCGGGTTGTCGAGGTCGGCGACGGCCAGCACGTACCCATCGAGCGCGATCCGTCCGAGCCACGAGGGCGACGGGCCGGCGGTGTCGAACCCCTCGATGACCGCGGCGGCGGGGTCCTCGAGCCAGGCGTCCGGCAGGTGACGGTGAGCGAGCGCCACCTGAGCGGCCGAGCCCTCGCGCTTGAAGTCCACGACGACGATCCGACCTTGGCCGGCGAGGGTCCTCCAGGTCGGCTCCGGCCAGCCCGACGGCGGACAGTCGATCTTGATCCGCGCCTCCGGTTCCGCTTCCAGGAGCCGCCCGACTGCCGCCAGCGGGCCGTCCCGCTCGACGGCTTCACGTCCGATCGACCAGCAGTACCGGACCGGTCTCGGGGGGTGCCCCGCGAGGCGGAAGAGGTCGGTCGACATCTGCCGGAGCGCGAGCTCGATCGCCGCGGACTCGATCGCCGACCGGTGGTGGGGGTGAGCGCCCGACTCGAGCAGGGAGGCGCTCAGGTCGCCGATCGTGGCGCGTCCGCCTGAGGCGGGCCACGGGACGAGGTCGGAGCAGACCAGCGCGAAATGCGCCTGTTCGGCCGCCGTCCAGTCGACGTTCTCTCCACGGCCGACCTGGCCACCGCCCATGAGCGAGACCTCGCCCGTCGGGCGCGCCCGGCCTCCGTAATACCCTTCGACCGGGACCGAGTCGACCTCCACGGAATGGCCTTCGATGAGAACCGGAAGCTCTGCGAGCCGCTCGGCCAGCTCGCCCGGTGAGAGTGGTCTCACCTGTCCGTAGCCTCCGGCGGAGCCAACCGGCTCACGCGTTCCGTGCGCAGCGGAATCCGGCGAAGATCTGGCGGCGCTGGGGGAGGTCCCAGTTGCGGAACGAGTTCCGCGCCACGATCGCGGCCGTCGCCCATGAGCCGCCCCGCAGCACGCGGTACCCTTTTCCGAAGTGGGCTTCGGAATACTCGGGGTAGGGGAACGCCTCGAATCCGGGATAGGGGAGGAACTCGCTCGCCGTCCACTCCCAGACGTCGCCGATCATCTGGTGGCAGCCGTAGAAGGATCGACCGCCTGGATAGGCCCCGATCGGGGCGGGGGCGAAGGTGCGGGCGTCCAGGTTGGCGCGGCGCGCGTCCGGCGGCCGATCGCCCCAGGGATAGCGCCGGGCGACCCGGACTTCCGGATCCCAGGCGGCCGCTTTCTCCCACTCGACTTCGGAGGGAAGACGCTTGCCGACCGACCGCGCGCACGCGTCGGCCTCGTACCAGGAAACGTGCTGGACCGGCCTCGAGGGCACGAGCGGCTCGACGTGTCCGAACTGGACGTCGACCCAGCCGCCCACGTCCCGCCGCCAGCCGAGCGGATGGCGGATGTCGTGCTCCGACCGCCACGCCCATCCCTCGCCGGTCCACCAGTCGCGGCGCTCGTAGCCGCCGGCTTCCATGAACGCGAGATAGGCGCCGTTGCTGACGGGCGCGGTATCGATCCAGAATCCGTCCACGTCGACCCACGTGACCGGCCGCTCGTTGTCGTACGCCTCCGGGATGCGCGGAGCGCCCAGCGGGAACGGTCCTCTGTCGACCAGCACCATCTCGGTGTCCGGCGGGAGCGTCGGTCTCGGGGTGGCCTCGCGGAAGGCGGGCTCGTAAGCGAGGTCGTCCATCCGTCCGATCGCCTGCAGGAACGTCTCCTGGTGCTGGGCTTCGTGCTGGGCCAGCAGGTGATAGACGAAGCCGTTCTCGAGGAGCGGATGGCCTTCCAGCTCGATCGCGCGAAGGCGACGCAGGGTCTCCTTGCGCACGTGATCGAGCCGTTCCAGGAGCTCTCCGCGCGAGGGAAGCGAAAGTCGGCCACGCTCGCTCCGCGGCGTCTGGAGCGCGTCGTACTGCGGAGCAAGCACGGACGGGTCGCTACCGCTCACGAGCGCGTCGACCGTGCGCACCAGCCAGAGATCCTCGAACTCGGCGATGTGGCCGAGGTCCCACGCGATCGGGCTGAGGATCGGGAACATCTGGCGGTGGAGCCGCTCGTCGTCCAGGGCGTCGATCAGGTCGAGCGTCCGACGGCGGACACGCTGGAGCCCTGCCGCCAGGCGGGTCGTCCGGTCCGGTCGCGCGCCGGGGTCGATCAGCCGGAAGAGGAGCAGCCCGAACCGGGACCCCGAGTCGGTGAACGCGCGCTCCAGCTTGAAGCCGAAGCGCGCGAAGTCCGACTCCACTCCTTCGAGGCGGTACTTGCGGCTGATCTCGGTCAGGATCATCTCGCCGGCCCCGACCCGGAAGCGCCGCTGGATCGTTGGGAGCTCGATGCCCATGGCGCGGCGGAACTGGGCGTAGATCTCGATCCGCTCGAGGCGATCGTTCCAATACGCGACGTGATCGATGGATTCTACCGGAATCGTCGTGCCGAGCTCCCGGTTCATGCGCCGGAAGAGGTTGCGGGTGAATTCCTGGCTCACCCCGGCGGCATCGTTGTAGGCGGCTTCGAGCACATCGACCGGCTTGACCAGGTCGACTCCGAGGAGGAGCTGGTCCTCGGGAGAGAGGGCGCCTCGCAGTCGGGTCAGGAAGGCATCCGTCTCCTGAGGATTGAAGTTGCCGATCGTGGAGCCGAGGAAGACGAGGCAGAGCGGGGACTGCCCCTCGATCAGGTCGAGCCCGCGCTCGTAGGAGGTCGCGAGTCCGGTGATCGCGATCCCCGGGAACTCTTCCGCGAGGCGTTCGGCGGCGGCGGTCAGGACCGAGGCATCGATGTCGACGGGAATGTACTCGACCGGCCCCCCTGCCCGGGCCCACGCCGAGAGGAGATGGCGGGTCTTGGTGGCCATGCCGGCTCCCAGCTCGACGAGAGGGACGGGACCCGCAGCCTCGCGGATCGCGTCGGACTGATGCGTCAGGATCTCCGTCTCGGCGCGCGTCAGGTAGTACTCGGGCTGCTCGGTGATCTGGCCGAAGAGGGCGCTCCCGGTCCCATCGTAGAGGTACCGGCAGTGGAGCCATCGCGGGTGGTCGGAAAGCCCCCGCGCGACGGAGTGGGCGAACGCCTCGGCGGCGGTGGGAGTCGTGTCGACGAACACCACCCAGCCATCGCCCGAACGCTCGACGAAGGAGGGTGCTCGGGGATCGGCCAGGTTTACGGCGACCGGTCGGGTGTTACCCGCCATGGCTTCCTATATTAGTGGATCGCTCAGAATGGCCCATCGCCTTCCGGCGCGGCGGTCGAGTTCGACCGTGTCGCGTACGCGATTCCGGACGGCCGCACCCTGTTCGACGGTCTCTCGCTCTCCGTCCGGGCGGACGAGACGGTCGTCCTGGTGGGGCGCTCCGGGGTCGGCAAGACGACCGTCCTGAAGCTCGTGAACCGGCTGCTCGAGCCGGCCTCAGGCGAGGTCCGTGTCGCCGGACGTCGGACGACCGAGTGGGACCCGGTCGCGCTCCGCCGAAGGACCGGCTACGTGATCCAGGAGGTGGGGCTCTTCCCGCACCTCGACGTAACCGGAAACGTCGGCCTCGTGCCGGACCTGCTGGGATGGGAGCGGGACAGGGTGGCCGAGAGGGCCACGAAGCTGCTCGCCCTTGTCGGGTTGCCGATCGAGGAGTTCGGCCGGCGCTACCCGCACGAGCTCTCCGGCGGCCAGCGGCAGCGGGTCGGGGTGGCCAGGGCACTGGCGGCCGACCCGCCGCTCCTCCTCCTCGACGAGCCCTTCGGCGCCCTCGACCCGATGACGCGCTTCGATCTTCAGCGCGAGTTCCGCGAGCTCATGCGTAGGCTGGGGAAGGCGGCCCTCTTCGTGACCCACGACGTCCGCGAAGCGCTCGCGATCGGTAGCCGGATCGGGCTCCTGACGGACGGCGGCCTGGCCGAGATCGCGTCCCCCGGGGATTTCGTGGCCTCGGACCACCCCGAAGTCCGGGCGCTCGTCGAAACGCTGGATGGAACGCCCGATGGGTGACCTCGTGCGCTATCTGCGCGACCACGCCGGGCAGGTGGTCGGGCTGACCGTCGAGCACGTCACGATGGTCGCCCTCGCCGTGGTGGTTGCGGTCGTGATCGGGGTCCCCCTCGGGATCGCGGCAACCCGCTGGCGGCGCTGGGAGCGGCTCATCATGGGGACGGCCAACGTCCTTCAGACGATCCCCAGCCTGGCGCTGTTCGGCTTCCTGATCCCGGTTCCCTTCATCGGCGGAATCGGCGCCCGGACCGCGATCGTGGCCCTCACCCTGTACGCCCTCCTTCCGATCGTGCGCGGGACCCATGCCGGCATCCGGGAGGTGGATCCCGCCGTTCGCGAGGCGGGTCTGGGGCTCGGGATGACGGGGGCCCAGCTCCTCCAGAAGGTCGAGCTGCCGCTGGCCGCGCCGGTGATCCTGTCCGGTGTTCGAGTGGCGACGGTGATCTCGGTCGGGATCGCGACCATCGCCGCGGCGATCGGCGCCGGAGGCCTCGGCGTCTACATCTTCCAGGGGCTGGCCATGGTGAACGACACGGTGATCCTGGCGGGCGCCGTGCCGGCGGCCCTGCTGGCGCTGTCCGCCGACGCGCTGCTGGGCCTGCTCGAGCGGCGTGTCACCCCCGCGGGGCACGCGGATCGGCGCGTGGAGCGACGATCGGCATGAAGGCGGCGGGCCTCGTCCTGCTCGTTTTCGTCTTCGCCTGCGGGTCGGGCGAGCCGGTCGTGATCGGCTCGAAGAACTTCACCGAGCAGGACGTCCTGGGGGAAATTCTGGCGCAGGAGATCGAGGACCGCGGGATCCCGGTCGAGCGTCGCTTCCACCTGGGCGGAACGTTCGTCTGCCACAACGCGCTCGTGGGCGGCGAGATCGACCTCTACCCCGAGTACACCGGGACGGCGCTGACCGCGATCCTGAAGCACGCGCCGGTGCAGGACCCCGAGCGCGCGCTCCGCGAAGTCGCGGAAGCCTATGCTCTCCGCTGGGATCTCGTGTGGGGGCCTCCGCTCGGCTTCGAGAACACCTTCGCGCTGGTCGTCCGCAGGGCCGACGCCGAGTCGCTGGACCTCCGGACGATCACCGACCTGGGGGCCGTCGCCGCCGGGATGACGGCCGGCTTCGGCCCCGAGTTCATGGCCCGCGAGGACGGCTATCCGGGCCTCAAGGTGGCGTACGGCTTCGAGTTCGGCCGGATCCGACAGCTCGACCTCGGACTCATGTACAGGGCCCTCGCCGAGCGCGAGATCGACGTCGCGGTGGCGAACTCGACGGACGGCCGGATCGACGCGCTGGACCTCGTAGTGCTGGCCGATGACCGCCGCTACTTTCCGCCCTACCAGGCGGCCCCGGTCGTCCGGGAAGAGGCCCTGGATCGCCATCGGCGGCTCGGCGAGGCGCTGGCCGCACTGGCGGGATCGCTGGACGAGGCCGGCATGCGCGCGCTCAACCGCGAGGTGGAATCGGGGGCCGACCTGGCGGACGTGGTACGGGCGTGGCGGGAGCGACGGGTCCGGGACCGCGAGCCCGAACCTCGCTGAACCCGGAACCCGGAAGAGGGGATCCCATGCAGACACGGCTCCTCCATACGATGCTTCGCGTCAAGGACCTCGATCGCTCGGTCCGCTTCTACACCCAGGTGCTGGGTCTCCGCGAACAGCGACGGAGGGTCCTCGAGAAGGCCGACGCCACGCTCGTCTTCCTGGTCGACGAGCAGGGCCACCACCCTATCGAGCTGACCTACAACCACGATGGTCGCGACTACGAGCTGGGTAACCAGTTCGGGCACCTCGCCTTCGCGGTCGGCGACCTCGATCGGGCGAGGGCGGAGCTCCGACGGCACGGGGTCGATTTCTCGCGCGGCCCGTACCGGGTGAGCGAGGGCGGGAGCCGGATCGCCTTCATGAAGGATCCCGACGGGATCGAGATCGAGCTGATCGAGAGCGACTGAACCCAGCGTGAGCGTCGCCCGGTCGGCGTTTGACCATCGTGCCGTCGCGGTCTACAATGGAGGAGCCCGGCGCCGCGGTGGCGGCGCGGCAGGGTGGACCGAGAGCCCCTCCCCCCCCCGTAACTCTCGGCCCGGCTACGGCGGCCCCAGATCCATGTGAGCCACACCCCTAGCCTGGAGGTCACATGCACCGAGGGAAAAGAGTATTCGGCCTGCTTATGGGCGGGACACTGCTCATCACCCTGGCCGCCTGTCAGGACGAGTCGGGCGCGCCATCCGGCCCCGGCGCGGAGCGCCTCAGCCCGGCCGCTAAAGGTCAAGGCGGCGGGGAGCCCGACATGATGGCGGCCATGCTCCGCGCGAACGACGCGCTAAGAACCCAGGGCCTCGGCATCGCCGCCGAGGCGATCGAGTACTTCACGATCGGCGAGGCGCGCCCCAGCGACCGCATCCACGCCCAGCCCTTCCGCTGGGTCCCGAACGATCCGCGGCGCCTCGCCCAGGGCATCGATATCACCTACATCGTCGACCAGAGCGAGGGGAAGACGTTCAGCGGGCTCACGAACGCCCAGACCGAGCCCGAGATCGACGCCGCGATGCAGACCTGGGACGCCGAGGCCGCGCTCGACCGGGTCGCGATCTTCAAGCGCGCCGATCCCAACCGCGACATCACGATCTTCGACTTCTTCTTCTGCGACGGCAGGCAGGGCAATCCCTTTGCGGCCGACATCGTGAGCGCCGGGTGGTGGGACCCGGAGTGCTTCGGCGTGAGCACGCTCGCCTTCTCGGTCACGTTCATCTTCGTCGACGACGCGGGGAACCCGACCGACATCAACGGCGACGGCTACCTCGACACCGCGCTCAACGAGGTTTACTTCAACGACAAGTGGGGAAACCCGAGGTTCGACACGGGAGGGTTGAACCCGTGGACGGTAGGCCAGCAGAACCTGCCGGCGATCGACGTCCGAACGGTCTCGTTCCACGAGCTCGGCCACTCGCTCGAGCTCGGACACTTCGGCCCGCCGCCGGACGCGGTCATGAATCCGGTCTATGCCGGGCCCAGGATCGAGGCCCTGTCGCCGGATGAGAGCGGCTTGCAGGCTGTCTGGCAGAGCTGGCCGAATCCGTAGTCCGTGCCGGTCCCGGTCGTGGTGGTGGGCGAGGTCGAATCGCCCACCACCAGCCGGTCGATTGGCCTCCGGTGGGTAGACGAGCTAAATTGCTCGTCTCGTCCCCATGGGGGCGGGTATCGACAGAGGAAGCAGAAGCCCCCGGGCTTCTCGCCTGACGGACGCAGGAAGCTGTCCGCGGGTATCAAGGCGCGACGCCGACGCTGCCACGGGCAGACGCCGGCGCGGCGTTTTTGGGGGCGGGCGCCCGCAATCGGCGGGTGGCTCGCCTTTTTCGCAAGTGGCGCCCGGATCCCGGAAACGGCCCCGGCGTCGGAAACTTCAGCCAAGGAGGTCTGCATCGCCAACAACGAGCCGCGGGTCAACGAGCAGATCCGCTTCTCACCGGTCCGGCTGATCGACGACAAAGGGGAACAGGTCGGCGTCGTTCCGATCGAAGAAGCGCAAGCGACGGCCCGCGAAAGAGGTCTCGACCTGGTGGAAGTGGCGCCCAACGCCCGGCCGCCCGTGTGCCGGATCATGGACTTCGGGCGCTACAAGTACGAGCAGGCGAAGGCCGATCGGGAGGCGCGGCGCAAGCAGCACGTAACGCAGATGAAGGAGATCAAGATGCGTCCGAACATCGAGGAGCACGACTTCGAGTTCAAGACGCGTCACATCAAACGGTTCCTCGAGGATCGCAACAAGGTCAAGGTCACCATCATGTTCCGGGGACGCGAGATGGCGCACACCGAAAACGGCCGTGAAGTCCTCGACGACGTCATCGAGGAGATCGGGGAGCTGGCTGTGGTCGAGCAGGCCGCGCGCCTGGAGGGGCGGAACATGTTCCTCATCCTCGCGCCCAACATGAAGTCGAGCGTGAAGAAGTAAGCCGGCAGGGGGTACAGCATGCCAAAGATGAAGACGAACCGAGGCGCCGCGAAGCGCTTCCGGAAGACCGCCAACGGGCGCATCAAGCGCAAGCGCGGCTACATGCGTCATATCCTGACGAAGAAGACGAGCAAGCGCAAGCGTCATCTGCGCAAGCCCGCGTACGTCCATCCGGTCGACGAGGGCCGCCTCAAGCGGCTTCTCTCCGCCTAGGAGGTCACGATGCCACGCGCATCGAACAACGTGCAGCGCACCCGGCGCCGCAAGAAGATCCTCAAGCAGGCCCGCGGCTACCGAGGCGGCCGTCACCGGTTGTACATCCCCGCTCGCGAGACGCTCGAGCGCGGTCTCCAGTTTGCCTATCGCGACCGGCGCGACCGCAAGCGGCAGTTCCGGAAGCTCTGGATCACGCGCATCAACGCGGCTGCCCGCGAGCACGGGTTGTCGTACTCCCGGTTCATCTACGGCCTGAAGGCGGCCGAGATCGAGATCGACCGCAAGCTCCTCGCCGAGCTCGCGATCAACGACCCGGAGGGATTCGCGGAGCTGGCAAGGGCGGCGAAGGCGAAGCTTTGAACGAACCGCTCGGAGTCGTCCCCGCGTCCCTTCCATGAGTCCCTCGCTGCACGAGCGGCTGGAGAACCTCCACCGCGACGTGGAGCGTGAGCTCAGGGCGGCGACCAGCCCCGACGAGGTCGAGGAGATCCGCGTCCGGACGCTCGGCCGGAAGGGGCGGCTGACCGGCGAGGCCCGGTCCATCGGCGCCTTGTCGGCCGATCAGCGGCCGGCCGCCGGCGAGCTCGTGAACCGGGTCAAGGACGAGATCGAGGCCTCCCTGGCCGAGCGCGCCCGCGAGCTCGAGGGAGGGGCGCTGGCGGAGCGGCTCGACGCCGAGCGGATCGACGTCACGCTTCCCGGTCGCCGCCACCCGTTCGGGACCCGCCATCCGCTGACGATCGTCACCGAGGAGCTGCTCGAGATCTTTCGAGGCATGGGCTTCGAGGTGGCGTCGGGCCCCGAGGTCGAAACGGTCTGGCACAACTTCGAGGCCCTCAACATCCCGGCCGGCCATCCCGCGCGCGAAGAGATGGACACGATCTACGTGAGCGACGACCTGGTGCTCCGGACGCACACGTCGCCCGTCCAGATCCGGGCGATGGAGTCGGGGCCGCCACCGGTGCGCGTCGTGTGCCCGGGACGGGTCTTCCGTAACGACACCCCCGACGCTTCCCACTCGCCGTACTTCCATCAAATCGAGGGCCTGTGGGTGGACGAGGGAATCTCGCTCGCCCACCTGAGGTGGGCGCTCACCGAGTTCGTGCACCGCTATTACGGCCCCGACGTCGATGTCCGCTTCCGGGCTTCCTACTTCCCGTTCACGGAGCCGTCGGCCGAGCTCGACATCCAGTGCGTGCTCTGCCGCGGCGCGGGATGCCGCGCCTGCAAGGGCGGTGGATGGATGGAGCTCCTCGGCTGCGGGATGGTGCATCCGGCCGTCCTAGAGGCGGTCGGGTACGACAGCGAGCGCTGGACGGGGTTCGCGTGGGGGATGGGGGTCGAGCGGATCGCGATGAACAAGTACGGCGTGCCCGACATCCGGATGTTCTTCGAGAACGACCTCCGCTTCCTTCGGCAGTTCGCCGGTCGATGAACGTCTCCTGGCGCTGGCTTCACGACCTTTTCGCGGGTGGAGAGCTTGCCGCGCTGGATGCGCGCCGGCTGGCCGATGGGCTCACCATGCAGGGGCTGGCGGTGGACGACGTCCGACGCCCGTTCCCCGAGATTTCGGGCGTCGTGCTGGGACGGGTCCTCGAGGCCGATCGCCACCCGAACGCTGACCGCCTGACCCTGTGCCGGGTCGCGGCGGGGGACGGGGAGCGACAGGTCGTGTGCGGCGCTCCCAACGTGGAGGTCGGGGCGATCTACGCGTACGCGACCGACGGCGCCCGGCTCCCTGGAGGGCGCGAGATCCGCCGCGCCCGGATCCGTGGCGTGGAGTCGCAGGGGATGCTCTGCTCGGCGCCCGAGCTGGGCCTCGAGGCACTCGGCTCGGCCGAGGGCATCTGGCCCGTTCCGGGTGTCGGCGAGGGGGACCTGGGCCGCGACCTGGTCGAGGTGCTCGACCTGGACGACCGGATCCTGGAGGTCGACCTGCCGTCGAACCGGGGGGACCTGCTGTCCCACCTGGGGGTGGCCCGCGAGGCGCAATGGCTGGTCGGCTCCGAAGCGCGCCTTCCCGCACGCGAGCTGGACGAGGGCGGTCCTCCGTTGGACGTCCAGGCCCTCCTCGACGACCGGGAAGGGTGCCCGGCCTACTTCGGCCGGCTGATCCGGGGTGTCGCCGTGGGCCCCAGCCCCGCCTGGCTCCAGGTCCGGCTCCTCGCCCTCGGCGCGCGGCCGGTCAACAACGTCGTCGACGCCACCAACTACACCATGCTGGAGTGCGGGCAGCCGCTGCACCCTTTCGACGCGGCCAGGCTGGCCGGCCGGCGCATCGTGGTCCGCCGGCCCCGGCCCGGCGAGGAGATCGTGACGCTGGACGGCAGGACCCGGTCCCTGGACCCGGAAACGACGGTGATCGCCGACGGCGAGCATGCGGTGGCGGTCGGAGGGGTGATGGGCGGCCTCGAGAGCGAGGTCGGGGCGGGGACGGCTGAGGTGTTCCTCGAGGCGGCATGGTTCGATCCGGTCCGGGTCGGGCGAACGGCGCGGGGTCTCGGTCTCCGGACCGACGCCGTGACCCGCTTCTCTCGCGGCGTCGATCCCGGGATCACGGCCCCGGCGCTCGACCGGGCCGCGGCCCTGATCGCGGCTCTGGCGGGCGGCCGCGTGGCTCCGGGCCGGGTGGGCGAGGGCGCGGCACCGGGG
>DASRVA010000042.1:0-5376 GCA_035687745.1 Gemmatimonadota bacterium | reverse complement strand
GCCTTCGAGCTGGACGATCATCCGATCCGTGGTGGGATCGCTCGGGTCGACGACCCAGAGATCCACGTCGCGGCCGGTCCGGCGGGTCGAGCCGTAGGCGATCCAGCGCCCCCCGTTCGACCATTCCGGTCCGGTGTTCCGCGAGACGCCATCCGTGAGCAGCGTCTCCTCGCCGGTCGCCAGGTCATAGCGGTAGAGCTGGTAGAACTCGTCGCCCCCCACGTCCCGGCTGAACACGAACGTGTCGCCGTCCGGGGGCTGGAACTCGCCGCCCAGCGCCCGCTCGTCGCCGAACGTGAGCTGGCGGCGGGCGCCGCCCGGCTGGGTGACGAGGTGGATTTGCTCGGTCTCGCCGAAACGTGTCCCGATCAGGACGTGCTGCCGGAGCGGATGCCATCCGCGCAGGGTGGCCGAGCGGAACTCGGTGTAGCGGTCGACGCGGTCGGCCAGCGAGTCGGGAATGGCCGGGACGCCCTCCACGACGAGGTTGTCCCCGGGCATGACCACATCGCCGGCCTCCTGGCTCGACGCGGCGCGCGTCCAGGCCACGAGCGGGATCAGAAACAGGATCGTCCGGCCGGCGAACCTCGACATGAGCGGGCCTCCTAGCGCCGCCCAAGGTCTCGCGCCGGAGGAAGGCCGTCAAATCGCGCCCCGGGTCCGTCGTTCCTGTCGAGGCGTCCGGATGGGAGCGCGTCGTATATTGACGGCGTGAACGAGCCCCTGAGCCCCGCCGGCGACGGCGTCCCCGAGAGCTTCCGGGTCCGCTTCGAGACGTCACGGGGGGACTTCGTCGTCGAGGCCCGCCGGTCGTGGGCGCCCCATGGCGTCGACCGCTTCCACGCGCTCGTGGCTTCGGGCTTCTTCGAAGGATGCCGGTTCTTCCGCGTGCTGGACGGGTTCGTCGCCCAGTTCGGGATCAGCGGGGATCCGGTCACGAGCGCGGCCTGGCGCCGGCGGACGATCCCCGACGACCCGGTCGTCGAGTCGAACCGGCGCGGCCGAGTCACCTTCGCCATGGCCGGGCCCGGAAGCCGCACGACCCAGCTCTTCATCAACATCGGCGACAATGCCGGCCTCGATACGATGGGCTTCGCGCCGATCGCCGAGGTCGTCGAGGGGATGGAGCGGGTGGACGAGCTGTACGCGGCGTACGGAGAGGGGGCGCCACGCGGAGGCGGCCCCGACCAGGGGCGGATCCAGCGCGAGGGGGAGGCCTACCTGGCGCGGGAGTTCCCGCGCCTGGACGCCATCCGGCGGACCGCAGTCGTCCCCCCCGCCTGAAAGGCCGGTCCGGGGCCGGAATGTCCGCACGCCGTGTCCTCATGGTGGAACCGCTCGGCTTCCGGTCGAACCCCGAGACCGTCCTGGACAATGCCTTCCAGGCGTCTCGCGCCGAGCCGGACCCGGCGCGCGTCGAGGAGGCCGCCCGGGCCGAGTTTGAGGCGCTCAAGGACGCTCTTCTCGCGATCGGGGTCCAGGTCGACGTCCACGTTCCACCCAACGCGGCCACTCCCGACGCCGTTTTCCCCAACAACTGGTTCACGACCTCGCCGGACGGGACGCTGGTCCTGTATCCGATCCTCGCGCGCAGCCGGCGCGGCGAGCGATGGCCGGCCCTCGTGACGTGGCTGGGCGAGCGCTATCCGACCGTCGTCGACCTGACGGCAACCGAGACGGGAGGAGCGTTTCTCGAAGGGACGGGAAGCCTCGTCATTGACGAACCGTGGCGGATCGTTTATGCAAGTGTGTCCTCGCGGACCGATCCGCGGCTCGTGGCCGAGTGGGCGGAGCGGTTCGGGTACGCGCCGCATATCTTCCGCGCCGCTGACCGCGACGGCCGCGAGGTCTACCATACGAACGTGGTGATGGGGCTCGGTGAGAGATGGGCGGTCGTGTGCGGCAAGGCGATCCGAGCGCCGGAGGAGCGCGCGGGCGTCCAGGAGTCGCTGGAGAAGACGGGCCACGACGTCATCCAGATCACGCTCGACCAGATGCACGACTTCTGCGGCAACGTGCTCGAGCTCGAGAACCCGAAGGGGGAGAAGTTCGTCGTGATGTCCGAGCGGGCACGCCGATCGTTCCGACCCGACCAGCTGACCGCGTTGTCGCGGCACGCTGAACCGCTGCACGTCGACCTGACCACGATCGAGACCTACGGCGGCGGGAGCGCCCGCTGCATGCTCGCCGAACTCCACTAGGGGAGAGGGATGGAGACTTTCGAGAGAGTCGTGGAGACGCTGAACGGCTGGGTATGGGACACCGGGATCACGATCCAGGGCGAGACCCTCCCCCTGGTCGTGGTTGCCCTGATCGGCACGGGCGTGTACCTGACCTTTTATCTCGGCTTCGTCCAGATACGCCGCTTCGCGCACGGAGTCGCCGTCACGAGCGGCAAATACGACGACCCGGACGAGCCCGGCGACGTCTCCCACTTCCAGGCCCTCAGCACGGCCCTCAGCGCGACGGTGGGGATCGGGAACATCGCCGGCGTAGCGATCGCCATCCATCTGGGCGGGCCAGGGGCGATGTTCTGGATGATGGTCTGCGGGTTCCTCGGCATGGCTACCAAGTACACCGAGGTGACGCTGGCCCAGCGGTACCGCTCGGTGACGGGCCCCGACTACGACGCCCACAAGTGGGAGGGCACGGTGGCCGGCGGACCCATGTACTACATCGAGCGCGGGCTGGGGCCAAGGTGGAAGCCGATGGCGGTCTTCTTCGCCATCATGCTGGGAACGACCGCGTTCATGACCGGCAACGCGATCCAGGCCAACACCGTGGCCGACTCCGTGCGGACGACCTTCGGCGTTCCCGTATGGATCACGGGCCTCGTGACGGCCGGCGTCGTTTTCCTGGTCATCATCGGGGGGATCACAAGGATCGGCCGCGTGACGGCGATCCTCTCGCCCGCCATGGCCGCCATCTACGTCGCCGGCGCGCTGTTCATCCTGGCGATCAACTGGCGTGACGTGCTGCCCGCCATCGAGCTCATTCTGAGCGAGGCCTTCAACCCCACGGCAGGGGTCGCCGGGACCGGGATGGGGGTCTTCCTGGTGACGATGATGTGGGGAGTCCGGCGCGGCCTCTTCTCCAACGAGGCCGGCCAGGGGTCGGCGCCGATCGCCCACGCGGCGGCCAAGACCGACGAGCCGGTCTCGGAGGGCGTCGTGGCGCTTCTCGAACCCTTCATCGACACGATCGTGATCTGTGCCATGACCGCGCTGGTCATCGTCACCACCGGTGTCTATGACGATACGGTGCCGACGCAGATTCCGCTCAGCGGCGGCGATCTATCGTACGTGATGTCCACCGAGGAGGGAGCGTTCCTCCCGCTCGAGACGCCACCGGCGGAGATCAGCTTCGAGGACGGCCGTCCGGTCGACGTCGAGCCGGGGGCGCCGCAGATCGCCTGGCACGAGGCCGCACTCGCGCAGCTCTTCATCGACAGCGAGATGTCGCGAGCTTTCTCGGGGGCGATCGACCCGGTACGCGGAGCGGCGGTCTCGACGAGCGGTGAGACGTACACGATGCTGTGGGGGCCGGCCGTGGAGAGCGGCGCCCCCCTGACCATGCTCGGCTTCCAGCACGGACTGCCCGGGACATGGGGGAACATCGTCGTATTGATCAGCGTGATCCTCTTCGCCGTCTCGACCGCGATCTCGTGGTCCTATTACGGAGATCGCTGCGCCTATTACCTGCTGGGCAAGAACGCCCTTCTGCCGTACAAGATGGTGTATGTGGCCATGCACTTCATCGGCGCGGTCGTGCCGCTGGCGTCGATATGGGCGCTCGGCGACGTTTTTCTGGGGATCGTCATCCTGCCCAACCTTCTGGCGCTCATCATCCTGTCCCCGGAGGTGAAGGAGATGACCCGCTCCTACTTCCAGCGCGCGCCGTGGCGCGACAACTACGAGGTCCACAAGCGCACGGCGGAGTCCAAGCGGGCGGGGAAGCGCTCTTCATGACGCGGCTCGTGACTTGGAGCGCCTCCGCCTCGGCTCGCCGCGCCCTGCTCCGCCTCGTCGTCGTCGTCCTGGTAGCGTTCGCAGCCTGTGCCGCCGGCTGCCCGTTCCGCCAATCCGACCGGGAGGCGAGCCCCGGGGAGACGCCGCTCGAGGAGGTCCGCCTGCGGGTCGGGGAGAGCGCCCAGGTGGCGGGCGGATCGCTCGAGGTCTCGCTCCAGGCGCTGGACTACGGGAACCGGATCGCCAGGCTGACCCTGCGCCTGGCCGCCTCCGACGGGAGATCCGTCGAGGAGACGATCGAGGCGATCCGGAACGCCCGTCTCTCGGAGGCGGTGCGTCTGGAACCCTACGCGGTCCGGGTAGTGGACTTCCCTGGCGTCGACTCCGCGCTCCTCCAGGTGACGCGGGAGGAACCGGCGGAGGACGGTGGCGGCTAGGCGGCGCCGGGGTCGGCCGGCTCGGAGATGGACGATCCGAGCCAAAGGTGGTACATTGGTGTTTTCCAGCGCGCCCCCTCCGGGGGCGCTTCTCTTTTCTCCGTGCCCCGTCCCCGAGAGCTCGAGATGACGACGCCCGATCGGATCCGCAACCTGGCGATCATCGCCCACATCGATCACGGGAAGACCACGCTGATCGACTCGATCTTCCGGGAGGCGCACGTCTTCCGGGAGAACGAGGATGTGGCCGAACGGGTCATGGACTCGCTGGACCTGGAGCGGGAGCGGGGGATCACGATCCGCTCCAAGCACTGCACGGTCGAGTGGGAGGGGTTCCGCATCAACATCGTGGACACGCCCGGCCACGCCGACTTCTCAGGCGAGGTCGAGCGGGTCCTGTCCATGGTCGACGGCGCCCTGCTCCTGGTGGACGCGAACGAGGGCCCCATGCCTCAGACCCGCTACGTGCTCATGCGGGCGCTCAGGCTGGGGCTCCGCCCGATCGTCGTCCTCAACAAGGTGGACCGGCCGAGCGCGCGGCCGGACGAGGCGCTGCACGACACGTTCGACCTCTTCCTGGAGCTCGGCGCCAGCGACGACCAGGCCGACTTCCCGGTCCTCTACGGGTCGGGGCTGAACGGCTGGTTCGTGCCCGACCTGAAGGACGAGCGGCGCGGCGTGGCGCCCCTGTTCGAGACGATCGTCGGGCGGGTCCCGGCGCCGTCGGTCACGCTCGACGCCACGTTCCGCATGCAGGTCTCGACGCTCGCGTGGAGCGACTACCTGGGCCGGATCGGGTGCGGGCGCGTCCTGGCGGGAAGCCACCGGGTGGGAGATCCCCTCACCCGGACGACCGCGGAATGGGAAGGACCGGACCGGTCCTCCTTCCGAGTCGTCGGCCACGAGGCCGGCCGATCGTCACGGCTGTGGGTGACGCGAGGCGTCGAGCGCGAGGAGGTCGAAGAGGTGTC
>DASRVA010000041.1:0-18450 GCA_035687745.1 Gemmatimonadota bacterium | reverse complement strand
CGTGCGGCACGCGGACGGCTCGGCGGGAGACCAGGGTCACCCGGGCGCCGGCCTCGACCGACGCGACGGCGACGGCGCGACCCGCTCCGCCGGTGCCGAGGATCGCGACCGCGCGCCCCCGGAGCGGCTCCCCCATGGCGAGGAGGCTCCGCTGGAAGCCGTATCCGTCGGTCGAGCGCCCCTCCCAGGCCTCCCCCGCGCGAAGGACCGTGTTCACCGCACCGATCGAGCTCGCCTGCGGGTCCAGCCGGCAGCGCCGGGCCGCCCGCTCCTTCCAGGGGGCGGTCACGTTGAAGGCGTCCAGGTCGGACGACCAGAGGGCGGTCCATGCCTCGTCGTCGCCGGGACGAACCGGGACGGCCCCGTACTGGACGGCGAGCCCGCGCCGCCGGCCCATCGCCTCCCAGAGCGGAGGGCTCAGGCTGTGCGCGACCGGCCAGCCGGCGATCGCCAGGCGCAGGCCCTTCCTCACGTCGGGACGCCGACCCCCGCCCACAGCCGCTCGAAGAACCCGGGGAAGGACACGTCCACCCACTCCGCGCCGTCGAGCTCGCTTTCCCCCTCGGCCAGGGCCGCGGCGACGGCCAGCGCCATGCCGATCCGGTGATCGGAGGCGGCGTCGAGGGCCGCGCCCTTGAGCGGGGTCGGGCCCTGGACCGCGAACCCGTCGGGCAGCGGGTCGATCGCCGCGCCGAGCGCCTGGAGCCCGCGGACGATTGACTCGATCCGGTCGCTTTCCTTGACCCTGAGCTCCGCCGCCCCGGTCACGACGGTCTTGCCCTCGGCCCGCGTGGCGAGGACGGCCACGAGCGGCAGCTCGTCGATGACGCGGGGAACGATCTCCGCTCCCAGCCGGACGCCACGCAGCTCCCGGCCCTCCACGCGGATCGTCCCGCGCGGCTCCGGATCCTCACCCTCGACCTCGATCTCGACCCCCGCGCCCATGTCGCGAAGAACCTCCAGAAAGCCGGTCCGGGTCGGGTTCAGGCCGACCCCACGGACGGCGAGACGGGACCCCTCGCGGGCGGCTGCGAAGGCGACGAAGGGCGCCGCCGAGGAGACGTCCCCGGGAACATCCACGTCGACCGCCGCGAGCGGACCCGGCTCGACCCCGGTACGCCGACCCTCCCGGCGGATCGCGGCGCCCATCCGCTCCAGCATCCTCTCCGTGTGGTCGCGGCTCGGCTCCGGCTCCTCGACCCAGGTCGGGCCCCGGGCGGCCAGGCCCGCCAGGAGGAGAGCCGACTTGACCTGCGCGCTGGCGATCGGAAGCCGGTGGCTCCCGCCGCGGAGCGCGGAGCCGCGGATGGTCAGGGGAAGCCGGGCGCCGATACCCATCCCGGGCTTCCCGGCGGCGATCCGCGCCCCCATCCCCTGGAGTGGCTCGACCACCCGGCCCATCGGGCGCCGGCTCAGGCTGTCGTCGCCGACCAGCGTGACCGGCGCCGTCGCCCTGGGCGCCAGGATCCCGAGGAGGAGCCGCGCCGTCGTTCCCGAGTTGCCGCAGTCGACGGGTTCGTCCGCCCTCCACCGCGCACCACCCTCGATCCGGACCCGGTCTCCCCGCGCTCCCGCCCCGGGCATCCCCGCGATCGACACCCCCAGCGACCTGAGCGCTCCCAGGGTCGCGGCCAGGTCCCGTCCCGCCGGGAGCCCGCCGACGACGGCCGCACCCCCGGCGATCGCGTTCAAGAGAAGCGCCCGGTGACCGATCGACTTGTCGCCGGGAACGCGCATCGTTCCCCGCGGGGCATCGAGAGGCCCCAGCCGGATCCGCGTCACACGCCGACCGGCTGGCCCCGCAGCGCGGCGCGCAGCCGCTCGAGCTCGCCCATCATTCCGGCGAACTGCGGGAACGTGAGGCTCTGGGGACCGTCCGACAGGGCGTTCTCCGGGTCGGGGTGGACCTCGACCATGATCCCGTCGGCGCCGGCCGCGAGCGCGGCCAGGGCGAGCGGCGGGACGAGCTCGCGCCGGCCGGTGGCGTGGCTCGGGTCGACCACGACCGGCAGGTGGGAGAGGCCCTTCAGGACCGGCACCGCCGCGATGTCGAGGGTGTTCCGCGTGTACCGCTCGAACGTCCGGATCCCCCGCTCGCACAGGATCACGTTGGGGTTCCCCTCGGCGACGATGTACTCGGCGGCCAGCAGGAACTCCTCGAGCGTCGCGCTCTGACCGCGCTTGAGGAAGACCGGCCGGTCGCTCTGCCCGACCCGGCGCAGAAGCCGGAAGTTCTGCATGTTCCGGGCGCCCACCTGGAGGATGTCCGCCATCGACGCCACATCGGGCACGTCCTCGGCCGAGACGACCTCGGTGATGATCGCCAGCCCCGTCTCCTCCCGGGCGCGGGCGAGGAGCTCCAGCCCCTCGACCTCCATCCCCTGGAAGGAGTAGGGCGAGGTGCGCGGCTTGTAGGCGCCGCCGCGGAGGACATGGGCGCCGCGCTCCTTGAGGTAGTGCGCGGTCTCCAGGATCTGCTCCGCCGACTCGACCGCGCACGGCCCCGCGATCACCGAGAAGCCGCCGCCGCCGAACGCGAAGCCGTCGCCCCGCACCACCGAATCGGCGGCCTGGAGCTCCCGGCTCACGAGCTTGAAGGGTTTGAGGACCGGGACCACGTCCTCGACCCCCTCGAAGGCGCGGAGCCGGTCGATCGAGACGTGGCGCTCCTCACCGATGATGCCGAGGACGGTCCGCTCCTCGCCGCGCACGATCCGTCCGACCCGGAGCCCCTGGCTCTCGATGAATCGGACGAGCTCGCCCATCGCCTTGAGCGTCACGCCGGGCTTCAGGATCACGATCAAGCGAGGTCCTCCCTGAGAACGCTGGTCTCGCCGAGGTAGGCGTGACGGACTTCCGGTAGGCCGCCCTCTCGCTCTGCCAGGACGAGGGCGCGGACGACGCGCGGGAGCTGGTCGGCGACCGGCACCTCCTGGGCGCTGAGAAGCGGCACCGACGTCCAGCCGAGCGTCCGGGCCGCGGCGGCGGCGTGGGCCGCGGTCAGGTCCGGGGTCTGGGTGAACCAGACGGCGACCAGGTCGTCCATCGCGAGGCCGTTCCGCTCCGCGATCGCGGACAGGAGCTCGCGCGTGGCCGCCTCGATCGCGGCGCGTGAGTTCTCGGCCGCCTGCACCGCCCCGCGGATCGCCAGGACCCCGCTCACGCGGTTCCCCGGACGAAGTTCTCGAGCAGGCGGCGGCCGTCGGCGGTCAGGATCGATTCGGGATGGAATTGTACGCCCTCGGTCCGCGTGCCCGCCACGCGCAGCCCCATGATCTCGCCGTCCGACGTGTACGCCGAGACCTCCAGCGCGCTCGGGAGGCCGTGCTCGTCCACCAGCAGGCTGTGGTACCGCCCCGCGGCGAACGGGTTCGCCAGCCCGCCGTAGATCGTCCGGCCGTCGTGATAGACCCGCGAGGCCTGGCCGTGGACGGCCCGCGGGGCGCGCTCGATCCGGGCCCCGTGCACGTGGCCGATCGCCTGGTGCCCCAGGCAGACCCCGAGGATCGGGAGTCTCTCCTGCCACCGCTCGACGATCGCGCAGGTCCGGCCGGCGTCCTCGGGCCGGCCGGGACCCGGCGAGATCACGATGTGGGTCGGCTCGAGCGCCTCGATCCCGCCCTCCTCCAGCGCGTCGTTCCGCCGGACCAGGACCTCGCGACCGTCGCCCGCCAGCGCCTGGACGAGGTTCCAGGTGAACGAGTCGTAGTTGTCCATGACGAGAATCCTCATAGCGGCTCCGCCGCGAGCTGGAGGGCCTGCTCCATCACCCGCGCCTTGCTGAGGACCTCGGCGTGTTCCCGCTCCGGCACGCTGTCGGCGACGATTCCGGCGCCGGCCTGGAACGCGTAGCGCGCGTTCCGGAAGACGAGGGTCCGGATCGCGATCGCCTGGTCCATGTTGCCGTCGGCGCCGAAGTAGCCGACCGTGCCCGCGTACGGGCCGCGCGCGGCACCCTCCAGCTCGTTCAGGATCTCCATCGCGCGGATCTTGGGGGCGCCGGTCACGGTTCCGGCCGGGAACGCCGAGCGGAAGAGGTCGAACTGATCGGTGCCCGCCTTGAGCACGCCCTCGACCGTGCTCACCAGATGCATGACGTGGCTGTAGCGCTCGATCTCCATCAGGGAAGAGACCCCGACCGTGCCCGTCGCCGCCACCCGTCCGAGGTCGTTCCGGGCGAGGTCCACCAGCATCGTGTGCTCGGCTCTCTCCTTGGCGTCGGCGGCGAGCTCGCGGGCCAGCGCCGCATCCTCGTCGTCGTCCGCCCCGCGCGGCCGGGTCCCGGCGATAGGCCGGAGGAGCGCCCGGCGCCCCTCCAGCCGGGCCAGGGCCTCCGGGCTCGACCCGACGATGGACGCGCCCGCGACCCGCAGGATGTAGAGATAAGGAGAGGGATTCAGGATCCGGAGCGCCCGGTACACGGCGAAGGGGTCGACGTCGGTCTCGCCCTCGAACCGGATCGAGAGCACGATCTGGTAGGCGTCGCCATCCCGGATGTGCTCCTGGGCTCGCCGGACGGCGTCCCGGAACGGCTCCGGCTCGAGGTGAGGGTGGGGGGACGCGCTCGCCCCGGAGCGCGGGCGCTCGACCGGCCCCGCGAGGGCTCGATGGACCTCCCGCCGCAGGTCGCCCGCCTCGTCCCCGGCGGACAGCGAATGGTAGCGGATCGTCGACCGCAGGTGGTCGAAGGCGAGGAGACCTTCGGGCACCACGAAGGCCGCGGTCGGCAGGTCGAGAACGGGAGCGCCGCCGTCGGGAAGGCGCTCGAACCAGCCGGCCGCCTCGTACCCGACGAACCCGACCAGCCCGGCCGGGCCGCGCTGGAGCCCGCTCGCCTCGAGCCCGGCCTCCGCCATCCATCCCCTGAGGGCGTCCAGCGGATCCCCCTCGATCTGGCGCTCCACCCCGTCCACGACCATCCGACCTCGCTCGAGCAGGATCCGGTGACGGGCACCCAGCCCGATGAACGAGTAGCGGCCCAGCCGCTCACCCCCGGCCGCGCTCTCCAGCAGGAACACCGGCTCCAGGTCGCGGAGCTTCAGGAACGCCGAGACCGGCGTCTCGAGGTCCGCCGCGATCTCATGGGCGGGATCGAACGGTCGCGCCATCCGCCCTCCATGGGACGGTCCGTGCCGGCATACGACACGATAAGAGAAAGAAAAAACCCACCCGGTGCATCCGGGTGGGTTGGTCGGTCGGTCACGAGTCGTTCCGTGCGCTACACGACGCCCACCCGGGAGCGGAAAAACCACCCGCCAAAAACGTACCCGTGGTCGCTCTGGAACGTCGCGTGCATCGAGGGGCTAGCCTAGCGCGATCCGGGACCGGTCGTCAAGGCCCGTCACGGCCCTCCGGAGCCAGGTACGTGGCACGGAGGATGCAGGCTGTCTCCACCGCCATGGCGTTCACCACGGTCGCAGTCCGCCTCCCGGGGTCCCTGCTCGTCATCCTGGCTCTCTTCGCGTGCGGGAAGAAGCCCGGTCCGGCGGGACCTGAGGATCCTCCCGGGGACCTCGGCATCTCCACGACCCGTCTCGCCTTCGAAGCCGAAGAAACCGAGCATCCGGTCGATCTCGAGAACCGCGGCGAGACCTCGGTCCCGTGGAACGCGGAGGCGTCCGCCGAGTGGCTCCTGGTTTCGCCCACCTCGGGCACGCTCGCCCCGGGCGAGACGACGGTCTCGGTACGCGTGCTGCGAGAGCTTCTCGATCTCGGGACCTCCGGTGGCGAGGTGCTGTTCACGCTCGGCGAGGCGGAATTTCCGGTAACGGTGACCGCCGTCAATACGGGCAACGCGTTGGCCCGCCTGGAGCCGGAGAGCCTGCGACTGGAACCCGACGTCAGTACCGCCACCGCGATGCTCTCCAACAACGGCGAAGCGCCGCTCAGCTGGGCCATCACCGGTCCCGCGTGGGTCGCCGTCGATCCGGACGGCGGCGTTCTATCCCCGGACGGCTCGGTCCAGCTCTCGATCGAGGTCGACCGGAGCGGGCTCCAGGACGGGGTCCGCCCCGCGACGCTGTCGCTCTCGTCCAACGGCGGCACGCCGACCCTCGAGATGCTGGTCGAGGTCGCCTCGCCGGCGCAGCTCACGCTCTCCCCGTCATCGCTCGACCTCCGCACCTCCACGACCAGCCAGACCGCGGGCGTCATGAATACGGGCGGGAAGCCGCTCACGTGGTCGGTGAGCGGCGGTGCGTCGTGGGCGAGCCTCTCGAAGACCTCGGGCACGGTCAACCCGCACACAACCCAGCCGGTCGTCGTGACGGTCTCCCGCGACGGCCTGGCCGAAGGATCGTACGAGACCCGCTTCACGTTTTCGTCCAACGGCGGCTCGCGCGACCTCCTTGTACGCCTCCAGGTCGGATCGGGCTCGCCGCCGCCCGGGCCGCCTCCACCGCCACCCCCGCCGCCGGGCGGATCGACGGCGCTGGCCGGCCGGATCGTGGACCAGTTCAGCGGAGCCGGCGTCTCCGGACTCACGGTGAGCTTCGCCGGAGAGACCACGATCACCGACGGCAGCGGCGATTTCGAGGTCCCGGGGGAACCGTCGTCCTCGCTCCGCGACCTGACGATCCAGGGTGGGGCGATCCATACCCGCAACACGTTCGCCCGCGGGAGCGACGATCGCTGGGAAGTCATCCCGTCCAGCTTCGCCATCCAGCCATTCAACGACGTGGCCCGCGAGTACGAGCCGCGCACGATACGCTGGACCCAGAACCCGAAGATCTACATCGACACGACGGCCCACAACTTCCCGGGCGATGATCAGGTCCCGCAGGCCTGGATCGACGAGGCCGCGGACGTGGCGCGCGACATCGTCCAGGACTGGTCCGGCGGAACGCTCTCGGCCACGGTGACGGTCACGAGCTCGCCGCCGTCCGAGGGAAGCTCGGGGGCTCTGGTGATCGCGTTCGACGAGGACCCGGACCGCTACGCGGGCCCACAGGCGGTCGGCCTGGCACGCACCTTCTGGTCCAGCTCCCGGGCCATCTCGAGCGCCCACGTCTGGCTCCGGTTCGGCGCCGTCGGAGACGCCGGCGTACGCTACGCGGTGCTCGCCCACGAGATCGGCCACGGGATGGGGATGGGCCACATGAACGGCTCGACGTCGAGCCTCATGAAGCCGACGATCTCGACCAGCGACCTGACCACGTTCGACCGCCGCACGGGGGACATCGTCTACAGCCGCTCGCCCGGCAACTCCAGCCCCGACGCCGACAACCAGAGCACGTTCCTGGGCGGGCTCGTCCCGGCCGGGCCCCCGGTCGGAAGCTACGAGTGGGTCTGCGGCGCCGAGTAGGCGCTACGACGAGAGCGCTCGGCCGGCTTCAGCGCCCCCTGTCGGACAGGATCTCGATCCCGTCGTCCGTCACCCGCACGTCGTCTTCCCACCTTACCCCGAACTTCCCCGGCAGGTAGATCCCCGGCTCGACGGTCACCACGTCGCCCGGCGCGAGCTCGACGTCGCTTCCGGAGACGAGGTAGGGAGGCTCGTGGATCTCGCGGCCCAGGCCGTGCCCCAGGCGGTGGGTGAACCGCTCCCCGTAGCCGGCCTCGCGGATGACCGCGCGCGCCGCCTCGTCCACATCGCCGCAACGGATCCCCGGTCGCATGAGGGAGAGGGCGGCCCGCTGAGCCGACCGGACGATGTCCAGGATCTCGCGGAACTCCGCGGGCGAATCCTCGGGGAGGAGGGCTTCCCCGTCCCACCAGAACGTGCGGGTCAGGTCGGCCGAGAAGCCGTCCTTCCAGCCGCCCCAGTCGAGGAGGACGACCTGACCGCGCTCGAGCGGGCGTGCCCCGGGCTCGCCGTGCGGCACGGCGCTCGAGGGACCGAGCTGGACCAGCGACCACGGCTCGAACCCGCGCCGCCCGAAGGCGTCCGCGATCCGGTCCGCCACCTCCTTCTCGGTGTCGCCTTCGGCCAGCGACCCGACGACCTCGTCGAACACCTCCCACGCCGCGTCGATGGCGCGGCCGAGCGCCTCGATCTCCGCCGGTGTCTTGGCGCGTCGAAGGGTCTCGAAGAGCGCCGCGCCGTCGGCGAACGCGGCTTCCGTTCCCTCCGCGAGCCGGGTCGCGTCGTGGAACGAGGTCGAGGGCTCGACGGCCCACGTCTCCCCCCGCGCGAGCCGCCGCGTGGCGATGGCGAACGGGTCCTCGGCCTCCTCCCATGTCTCGACGTCGGCCCACGGCACGGTCCCGCTCATCCGCTCGCCCTCGAAGGCGGGGCAGAGGATCCAGGGATCGCCGCGGGCGGGAACCCCCAGGCAGACGAGCCGCTCGGACCGCTCCAGGGTGGCGTGGTTGGCGACCCCGGTCATCCACGCCAGGTTGACCCCGGGCGTGGCGACGACGCCGTCCCAGCCGCGCGCGGCCAGCTCCTCCCGCACGCGCTCGACGACCGGGCTCACACGGACCACGCTCTTCCTCCCTTCAGCCATCGTCGCCTCCCTCTTCCCCGCGAGGCTCGCCGGCGGCGCCCAGGAACGCCACCGCGACCGACCCCGGCCCGGCGTGAGCGCCCAGGACGGGTCCCACCTCGACGATCTCGATCTCCGCCCCAGGGGCGAGATCGGCGAGCCGCGCTCGATAGGCGTCGGCCACCTCGGGAGCCGCCGCGTGCGCGATCCAGATCCGCTCGGGGGGGTGCGGCTCCCGCTTCACGCCTTCCACCGCCCGCTCCAGGACCTTCCGGTGCACGTGTCCCCGACGCGCCACCCCCGCCAGGCGCGGCCGCCCGCGCTCGGGCGGGATGGTAAGGAGCGGCACCAGACGGAGCCAGCCGGCCAGCTTGAGCTTCCGGCCGCCGACCCTCCCCCCGCGCTCCAAGTACTCGAGCGTCGGGGCCCCGAGGATGAGCCGGACACGCGAGCGCGCGTCAGCGGCCGCGGCCACGACCCCGGCGGGTTCGGCCCCTGCCAGCGCGCGCTCGGCCGCCGCCCGGACGATCAGCCCCTGCGCGATCGAGGCCGTACCCGTGTCGAATACCTCGATCCGGCCGGGGTCCGCGAGCTGGGCTCCTCTCCGCGCCGCACCGATCGTCCCGCTCACTGCGCCCGAGAGGCTCACGACCACGATCGATCCGTAGTGCTCGAACAGATACCGGTAGAGGGCGGCGTAGTCGCCGGGCGGAGGCTGGGACGTCCTGACGTCGGCCTCGCCCTTCGTCAGCCGCTCGTACACCTCGTCCGGGTTCAGCGTCTGCTTGTCGAGATACACCTCGCGACCCAGGAAGACCCTGAGCGGGACCGTGTGGATCCGGAGCCGCTGGAGGTCCCTGGCGGGGATGTCGGCAGCCGTGTCGGTGACGACCGCGACCCGCTCGCGGGCGAAGCGGTCGACGTGCTGGGCCCGCATGTCGTCCGCCTTCCGGTGAACGACCCGGCCATGCGCGCCGACGCCCTCGAACACCCGTTCGGGGTGGTCGGTGTGGACGTGAACCCGGATCCGCCTGGGCGAGCCGGCCACCACGACCGAATCGCCGAGGGGGTCGACGACGGCGCGGATCGCCGCCATCTCGAGCCCTTCCCCCTCGACCAGGCACTCCGTGCAGAAGCGAAACTGGATCGACTCGGGGTCCTCGGCGATCGCCGCCCGCTGGAGGGGCGCGGCGTGGTCCCCCTCCTCGATCACGGCGCCCGCCAGCCGTCCCTCGGCGAAGTGGAGCATCCCCTCCAGGAAGTACACGAACCCCTGGGCGCCGGCATCCACGACGCCGGCCCGGGCGAGCTCCCGGAGCTGGCTGGGGGTCCTGGCGAGCGCCTCCCGGGCGGTGTCGAGCGAGTCCCGGAAGACGTCCAGCAGGTCCGCGCCGTCGGTCGTCGCGCGACCCTGGAAGCGCTCCGCCCACGCCCGCATGACGCTCAGAATCGTCCCCTCGCGCGGCCGGGCCAGGGCGGCCTGGGCGGACTCGTTGGCGCGTGAAACGGCGATCGCGAGATCCTCGCCGCCGGCCCTGTCCGACCCTTCCAGGGCCTCGGCGAACCCCTCGAAGAACTGAGCCAGGATCGCGCCCGAGTTGCCGCACGCGCCGTACAGGGCCCCGTCCGCGAGGCCGCGGCTCACCTTGCCGAGCGCGCGATCCCTGACCCGCTGCGCGCGCTCGACCGCGCTCACCAGGGTCGCTGCGATGTTGGTGCCCGTGTCCCCGTCCGGGACCGGGAACACGTTGATGCCGTTCAGGTTCTCCTGGCGCTGGCCGACCCATCGGGAGGCGGCCGCC
Source organism: Gemmatimonadota bacterium (assembly GCA_035687745.1). GTDB lineage: Bacteria > Gemmatimonadota > Gemmatimonadetes > JACCXV01 > JAHWKZ01 > DASRVA01. The sequence continues at coordinate 8,222 of DASRVA010000041.1, read as the reverse complement.
GCCGCCCGGCGCAGCCGGGCCCCGTCGAGGTAGCGGACGGCCACCGGGCGGCGCCTACACCGCAGCCCGGCGACGCCGGACCACCTCGGCCAGTCGGGCGGGGAAGTCGGAAATCAGCCCGTCGACGCCCAGGTCCAGGAGCCGCTCCATCTCGTCCTCGGCGTTGACCGTCCAGACATAGACCTCGCACCCGAACCGGTGGGCGGCCTCGACGAAGGGCCCGCTCACGATCTGGATGCCGTGCCACGACACCGGAACGGCGAAGGCGGCGCCGGGGGGCCGGTACCCCTCCCACGTGCCGTCGCGTACTCGCCTCAGGAACTCGGCCACGTCCTCGGGTCCGAAGCCCGTGGCCTGGTCCCGTTCGAGAGCGCGGTAGCGGTCGAGCGGCTCCTGGGCGAGCGAGAAGACGAGCGTCCGTTCCCCGGCGCCGCAGCCGGCGATCACGTCGCGCAGGTCCTCCTCGAGCGGCGGCTCGACCTGCTTGACCTCGATGATGATGGGAAGGTCCGGGAACTCCTCGAGCACCTCGCGCAGGGTCGGGACCCGGACGTCCTGCCCCCGGAAGGGATGCGTCCGCCCCCCGTCCGCAGTGAACCGGCTTCCCGCATCGAGATCCCTGAGCTCGGCCAGCGTGAGGCCGGCGAGCGTCCCCCGGCCGTCGGTGGTCCGTTCCAGCGTCGGATCGTGGAAGACCACGACCTGGCCGTCCGCGGTCCGGTGGACGTCCAGCTCGAAACCCTGGGCGCCCTCGTCGCGCGCCCTTCGGAAGGATGCCAGCGTGTTCTCGGGATGGGTTCCGCTCGCGCCGCGGTGGGCGAACTGGCGCGGGAGAGGACCGGAGAAGAAGGTCACGGCGCGGGCGAGTCTAGGAACCACGTCAGGGGGGGGCAAGCGCGAGCGCGCGCAGCGAGGAGACGCGTTCCGCTCCCTCGGGGAGCGCGCTTCTCCGGCCCTCCCGGTCGAGCCAGATCGCGTCCCAGCCGGCGGCCCGGGCGGGCTCGATGTCGTGGTCGATGCGGTCCCCGACCATGACCGGCTTCGCCGGCCCGAGGGCGGCGAGGGCCTCCGCCGCCGCCCGGAAGATCTCCGGGCTCGGCTTGGCGGCCGGGAGGTCCGCCGAGACCAGGATCCGGGCGAAGTAGCCGCCGAGCCCGAGACCGTCCAGGAGCCCCGCCAGTCGCCCGTCCCAGTTGGAGAGGACGGCCAGCGGATAGCCTTGCCGGCGAAGGGCCCGGAGGCCGGGCCGGACGTCGTCCGGGACCCGCCAGGGCCCGGGAGCTCCGAAGACCTCCCACGCCAGATCGAAGAGGCGGTCGAACGGCAGATCGGCGGGGGCGCCGGCCAGGGCGACGCAATCCCGGACGACGCTCCTCCACCAGTCACGTTCGACCGCAGGGCGGAGGGCGGGCTCGAGGTGGCCGAAGGCGAGCGGCGGGGCGGCGCGGAACGTCAGGTGGAAGGCTTTCTCGAGCGCGGCCGGATCGAGCTCGACGCCTACCCGGCGAGCCAGGTCGGCGTAGGTCTCCCCCACCGGGCGGTCGAGCTCGAGCAGCGTGCCGGCGGCGTCCAGTACGACGAGCCGCAACCTCACGCCGGCTCAGCCGCCTTCCGGCTCGGCGCCGGGGGCCTCGATCTCGGTCAGGGCGCGGTCCCGGAATCCCTGCGGCTTGAGGCCCAGGGTCCGGTTGACCAGGCAGTAGAAGCTCTCCAGCGCGATCGTCATCACGAGCTCCAGCATCTCCTCGATCGCGAACGACCGCCGGGTCTCGTGGAACAGCGTGTCGTCGACCGCGTCCATGACCATCCGCTCGGCGAACCTGAGCGCGATCTTCTCGCGGTCGCTGTAGAGGGTCGACTCCTCGAAGAAATCGAGCTCCCGGAGCTTGGCTTCTCCGATCCCCTTCTGCAACAGGCATCCTTCGAGGAGGTCGACCGAATACTCGCAGCCGTTCAGGCGCGCGGTCTTGAGCTCGACCATCTGCTTGAGCTCGGCGTCGATCTCGGTCGGCGCGTCGATGGTGTTCGACACCGACCGGATCAGCTCGACGTACAGCGGCTTGTGGGCGAGGATCCTGAGGTTCTCGGTGACTTCCCCCATCCGGCGCGCCATGTCGTCGAACCCCCTGCGGACCCGCTCGTCCTCGATGTCGAGGGAGTCGATCGGAGGGAGTCGGACCATCGTTCGTCCTCTCGGGTGGAAGGCGTGTCCGGCGGGTGGCCGGTGGCCCTGCCGCGGGTGAGGTACGATAGCGAACAGAATCCACGTCAGCCAAGGGCTAGCGTGATACCCGGACGGCCTCCCGGCGGTCCCGAACTTCGGGTCAGGACGGGGTGTACGAAGCGGAGCGGCCGCCCCCGATGGCGGCGAAGGAGACGACGGATGACACCCGAGCCGAAAGATCACCCGTGGCCCGCCGAGCCACTGACCTCGCCGGTATGTCCCTACTGCGGCCGGAAGGAGCGGCCGCACAAGGCCGAGGAGAGCGCGACCGGGAACGTCGTCTACGAGTGTCCGGACTGCGGGCGCTCGTGGACCCTGCGCCATCCGGACTCCAAGGCGATCGAGGAGCGGGTCAGCCGGCGGCAGGAACGGCGCGGCGGGACGTAGGCCCGGTCCGCCCAGGCAGGCAGCCTCGAACCCGCGCGAGGCTTCCGATGTCCTCCACAATCGCCAGCTCGTCCCGCCCGTCCAGCTCGACCGCCAGTCCCTCGGGGGCGCCGTCGAGAAGCCATCCCGTCACGATCAGGCTCGCCACCATCTCCGCCGGCTCGAAGGTCTTGGGGAGCCGGAGCTCGGCCACGCGCGCCTGGTAGACGGCGTCGGCGGCGCGGCGCCGCCCCTCCGGATCGCCCCACGCGACCTCGCGGCGCGGGAGGACCCTTCCCCGGACCATCGCGAACAGAACGGCGCGTCCGGCGAGCGCGTGAGGGAGCGCGATCATCCAGGAGCGTTCGGCCAGCGCGTGATCCAGGGCGCCCCGCCGGGACTCGAGCTCGTTCAGATCGTTCAGCCGGCGCTGGAGGCGGGCCGCCTGCTCGAATTGGAGGGCGGCCGAGGCCCGGTCACGGCGACGTGACCACCTTTGCCGGAGCTCGAGACCGTAGCGCGGGCTCGTCAGGAGGCGCTCGGCGAGTGCCACCCGGTCGCGGTAGCCGTCGAGCGGCTCCGCCCCGATGCAGGGAGCCGCGCAGAGGCCGATCCCGTAGGCCAGGCAGGGAGAGCCGTCGCGATCGGGAACGACGCGGCCGGAACAGCTCCGGAGGCCGAAGATCCGCTCGAGGAGGCGCCCCACTTCGTCCGGCAGCCGCCGTCCCGCGTACGGCCCGAAGTACCGGGCGCGGGCCTTCCTCGGAGCCCGCACCGTTCGCGGCCTCGGGAAGGGGTCGGCGCGGTCGATCTCCAGGTACCAGCCGCGGGCGCGGTTCTTGAGCGCCCGGTTGTAGCGCGGGCGGCCGGCGACGATCCGCTCGGCCTCGACCAGGCGGGCCTCCAGGTCGCTCCCTGTCCGTTGGACCTCGACCCGGCGGGCGAGCCTCAACATCTCGGCCAGCCGCTCGTCCCTGGGTCCCCCGCCGTAGAACCAGCCCCGCACGCGGCGCCTCAGGTTGACGCTCTTCCCCACGTACAGCGTCGTCCCGCCGTCGGCCTGGAACTCGTAGACGCCGGGGGCGGCGGGGAGGTCGACAGGGACCCAGGCGGGGACGGGGCTGCGGGGCAAGTCGTCAGGCTGGCTACGTGTTGTTCAGAGGGTTGTGGAAGGGTCAGAGACGGGGAGACGCGGCAACGGTTTAGCACACACTCTACAACTTAACGTGTAGGCCACTCGATACCTCGACGCTGTTTATGAAGTTCCCTGCCCCCGCGCAGCGGATAAGATCCGAGCCATCAGAGCAGAATTGCAGATGATCTCGGTTACTTCAACTCTTTCGTTTCTCAATCGCACGGAGTCACTGTATCATCACCTCCCCCTTCTCTGTCAATTCTCCTCATCTCCCAACCGGACCATGCGCTCGGCGGTGACCGACGACGGATGGGCGTCGTCCTCGATCCGGCCGGTCACGACGAACGGCCCGCGGCTCCCCAGGAGCCGTCCGTAGCGCTGGTAGGCGCGCGGGAAGAGGACGACGTCGTAGAGCGCGGTCTCGTCTTCCAGGGTCAGGAACATCATCGGCTCGGCGTGCTTGGTACGGACCCGCTTGGTCGTGGTCAGATACCCGATCAAGGTGACCCGCCGGCCGCGGTGGTGGGCGAGATCGGCGGCCACGATCGCGGGGGCGCCGGGGTGGCGCCGACGGCGGACGGCGGCGACCTCGTCGCGCCAGAACTCGACCGGGTGGTGGTGGACCGAGACGCCCAGGAGCTCCCACTCCCGCTCGCGCCGCTCCGCGGCGGGGTACTCGGGCAGCGCGGGGACGGGCCGCTCCGTTGACGTCTCCATCTCGCGCCACGGGCCGGGAGAAAAGAGCGTTGCCGCTCGTGACCGGGGCGTGGAGGAGACCTCCGAGGGAGCCGGCGCTAACGCCTCGCTCCCATGCGGGACAACCGCCTCGGAGGTCCCTCCCGAGCCCCACCCGCGAATCGTCATCTCGGCCTTCCACTTGGCCTGCGGCCGCGTCAGGTCGAAGGCGTCGAAGCCGCCGACGTCGATCAGGCGGTGGATCTCCGGGACGCCGATCGGGACCCGGCGGCAGAAGTCGGCCAGCGAGACGAAGGGGCCGTGCGCCTTCCGCTCGGCCAACACCCTCTCCACCGTCGCCGCCTCCACCTCGGCGACCTGGCCGAGCCCGCAGCGGATCGCGCTCTCCCCCTCCGCCTTCCACGTGGCGCCGCTCTTGTTGATGTCGGGAAGCCGGATCTCGAGCCCCATCCGGCGCGCCTCCTCGACGTACGCGAAGGCGGGATAGTAGCCGCCGCCGTTGGCCAGGACCGACGCCATGAAGCGGGCCGGCCGATGCGCCTTGAGGTATGCCGACTGGAACGACACCTGGGCGTAGGACGCCGAGTGCGCCTTGCAGAACGAGTACCCCGCGAACGACTCGATCTGGCGCCAGATCTCGTGCGCGGTCACCTCGTCGACGCCGCGCCGGTGGACCCCCTCCAGGAACCGCCGCCGGTACACCTCGATGTCCTCGTACTCCCCCTTCTTGGTCATCGATCGCCGGAGGCCGTCCGCCTCGCCGAGCGTCATTCCGGCCAGCCGGTGGACGACCTTGATCACGTCCTCCTGGTAGATCATGACGCCGTAGGTGTCGGCGAGGAGCTCCTCCATGACCGGGTGGAGGTAGGAGACCGGCTCGGCGCCGTGGAAGCGGCGGATGAAGGCGTCCATCATCCCGCTGTCGGCGATCCCGGGGCGGATGATCGAGGACGCCGCGGTCAGCATCTCGAACGAGTCGCACTGCAGTTTCTTCAGGAGCGCCCGCATGGACGGCGACTCGATGTAGAAGCACCCCATCGTCCGTCCCTCGCGCATGATGCGCCGGGTCTCCGGGTCGCGGAACGGGTTGATGACCCCGCCCTCCTCGGCGTCCTCGTCGTGCGCCCACCGGATCTCGATCCCTTCCTGGCGCAGCTCGTCGCACACGTCGGTGATCGCCGAGAGGCCGCGGTTGCCGAGCAGGTCGATCTTGATGAGGCCGATGTCGGCGATCGGGTCCATGTCGAACTGGGCCACGGCGACTCCCTTGGCGGACATCTCCCGCGGCACGTAGGTGTCGATCGGCTCAGGGCCGATCACGATCCCGCCCGGATGGACCGCGATGTGGCGCGGATACATGTCGATCTGTCGGGCGAGCGCGAGGACCTCGTCCCACGGCGGCTCCTCGAGCGGGAGCCCGCGGCACTCGGGGAGGGCATCCCTGAGCTCGTCCAGCATCCGGACGCTCGAGAAGTGGGGGATCCGCTTCGTGACCTTCGAGATCTCGCGGTCGGGGACGCCGAGCGCCCGGGCCACCTCGCGGAGCGCCCCCCTCGCGCCCAGGCGGCAGAAGGTCGCCACCATCGCCACGTGCTCCTCGCCGAATCGCTCGTAGACCCACTCGATCACCTGGTCCCTACGCCGCCAGCAGAAGTCGAGGTCGAAATCGGGATGGTCCTCGCGCTCCCGGTTCAGGAAGCGCTCGAAGAAGAGGTTGTGCTTCAAAGGGTCCACATGGGTGATCCCGAGACAGAAGGAGACCAGGCTGTTGGCGGCCGAACCGCGGCCGACGGTCGGGATGTGGTGGTCGACCGCCCAGCGGGCGATGTCGCGAATCGCCAGGAAGTAGTCGGCGAACCCCATCTCCTCGATCACGTCGAGCTCCTCCTGGAGGCGCCGGATCGCGGCGGCCGGCAACGGCCGGTAGCGCCGGGCGAGCCCCTCGAAGGCGAGCTTCCAGAGATGGGAGAAGGCGCTCTCGCCCTCGGGCGTCGGGTAGGTCGGGAAGTGGGAGCGTCCCCACTCGAAGGCAAAGCGGCAACGATCGGCGAGAAGGGCCGCGTTCTCGAGCGCCTGCGGGCAGTCGGCGAAGGCGCGCGCGAGCCGGTCGCCCTCCAGAAGCCATGCCGTCTCGGGGGCGAAGGGGCCGGTCTCGAGGTCGCCGGGCTCGCGCTCGCCTTCTTCGGCCCGGCGCTCGAGCGCGGCCAGCGTGGTGTTCAGGCCGATCGCGCGGAGGACCTGGTGGGCGCGCCGGTTGTCCGGGGTCCCGTACCAGGCGCCAGCCGTGGCGAGGGGCGGGATCCGGAGCCGGGCCGCCCACGCCAGGGTCTCCCGGCGAAGCGCCCGCTCGGCGGCCGAGGTCGGATCGGAGCCGTCCGGCGGGGGGCGCACCTCGGCGTACGTCCCCTCGCGCTTTCCCGCCGCCACCGCCGCCTCGAGGAGCCGGTGGTCCCGGACGAGGACCGCGAGCCGGTCCGAGCGCTCGACGACCGCCCGTCGGAGCGAGAAGCCCTCCGCCAGGTGGCGCGCCGAGACGAGCCGACAGAGCTCCCGGTAGCCGCCCTCGTCCTTCGCCAGGAAGACCGCGCGCCAGGCGCGGCCGGGCTCGGTCAGCGCGGCCCCGACGATCGGCTGGACCCCCTCGGCCTCGCAGGCCTTCGCGAACTCGACCGCCCCGTAAAGGCCATCGGTGTCGGTGAGCGCGACAGCCGGGGCGCCCGCGTCCGCAGCGGCGCGGGCGATCTCCGCCGGCGCCCACGCCCCGGCCAGGAGCGACCAGTGGCTGTGGACGTGGAGGTGAGCGAAGGCTCGCGGCACGGATCCGAAGGAAGGGTTTCGAAACAGACGATCCGGATGGGGCCGGGGATTGGGATCATAGCCGAATAAAACCCGAAAATCAAGAGGTACCCTTTCTTTCCCGGATGGCGTCTTCGCGGTCATCCGCCCCAGCTCATTCCGTTTTGGGGTTTGACGAGCCTGGAACGTCGGTGTATGATACGAACGTATGAATGAGCGGGAGAACGGACGCCGAACGACCTCCGCCGATCTTCTTGAAGCCGCCCGCGACCTCTTCGCCGACCGCGGCTACGACGGCGCATCGATCCGCGCGATCACCGACCGTGCTGGCACCAACCTGGGATCGGTGACCTACCACTTCGGCACCAAGGAAGCCCTCTACCACCGCGTGATCGAGACGTTCATCGCGCCGCTCCGGGAGCGTGTCGTCGAGGCCGCAGGAACCGAAGGCCCGCCGCTCGAGCGGATCGAGGCGATCGTCCGCGCGGCCTTCGAGCGTTACGTCGAGGACCCTGCCATGCCGCGACTCATCCTCCAGCAGATCGCCTCAGGGCGCCCCGCTCCCCCGCCGGCCCGCGCATGGATCCGACAGGCGCTCGGGATCCTGGGGGATCTCGTCCACACGGGGCAGGCCGACGGCACGATCCGGAAGGGCGACCCGCGCTTCATGGCGCTCATGGCGATCGCGCCGATCCTCTTCATCCACCTGATCCGCGGACCCCTCCATGACGCGATCGGCCTGGACCTTGACGACGAGCGCACGCGAAAGGGGCTCCTCGATCAGATCGTGGCTTCGGTCCGCGGCGGGCTCGCGGCGGAGCGGGAGGCGGCGTGAGGACGCCCCCCGCCGTGGTCGCCATCGGCTTCTTCCTGGCTCTGCCGGCGCCCGCGTCCGCCCAGGAGACCGAGGGCCTTACCCTGCTCGGGGCCGCGCGGCTCGCCCTCGAGACCCATCCGTCGGTGGCCGCCGCCGAGGCTCGGCGGGAGGCCGCCGGCGCGGGCCGG
>DASRVA010000040.1:0-3229 GCA_035687745.1 Gemmatimonadota bacterium | reverse complement strand
GAACGGAACCGTCGAAGCCGAGGTCGAAAGCCTCGCCCACGGCGGCGAAGGGGTCGCCCACGTGGACGGACGGGTCGTGTTCGTTGCGGGCGCCGTGCCGGGCGAAAGGATCCTCGCGCGGATCGTCGAGGAGCACCCGCGCTGGGCCCGGGCACGCCTCGAGGGGATCCTCCGTCCCTCGCCCGACCGGATCGAGCCCCGTTGCCCGCTCCACGCCGAGTGCGGCGGATGCGGTCTCCAGCACGTTCCCTCCGCCGTCCAGCGGCGTGCCAAGGCCGGCGCGGTGGCCGACCTCCTGGAGCGGGTCGGCGGGCGGCGTCCGCCGGCGCCGATCGTGTGCGAGCCGCCGCCTCGGGAATGGGCCTACCGCCAGCGCGCCGTCCTCTCGTGGCGGCGGGGAGAAGAGGGCGTGGTCATGGGCTTCCACCGCGCCGGCGATCCCGTGGGTCTCGTCGACGTTCCCGCCTGCCCGGTCCTGGATGAGCGGATCTCCGCGCGGCTTCCCGACGTCCGCTCGGCCCTCCTCGGCGCGCTCGGCGACGAGGGCCCGACGGCCAACGAAGGACGTCTCGCCCTGCGCGCGCTGCCCGGTCACGAGGTCGACGCCGGCGTCTTCGCGGCCGATCCGGGTCCGGCAAGGTGGATCGCCGACACCCTTTCCGGGCGGGGAATTCCGGCCACGTGGGGACGATGGGACCGCGCGGGCCTCCGGCTGGCCAACGGGGCGCCACGGCGGGTGGCCCGTCTGACCTACCGCGATTTGAACCTCCGGGTGGGGTTCGATAGCTTCCTCCAGGTCGATCTGGAGGGCGCCGCCGCGCTCTACGAGGCCGCCCTCGAGTTGCTCGACGCGGTGCCGGGCGAGGCCGTGATCGACGCCTACGCGGGGATCGGCGTCCTGGCCTGCGAGCTGGCGCGCTCGGGTGTGCGCGTGACGGCCATCGAGAGCCACCCCGGCGCCGCCAGCGATCTGCGCGCCAACGTGGCCTGGGCGGGGGACGACGTCCACGTTCTCGAGATCGCCGCCGACCGGATGGACTGGTGGCGGCCTCGGCCGGACGCGATCGTCGTCAACCCGCCCCGCGGCGGCTGCGCGCGGCGCGTGATCGAGGGGATCGCCCGTTCCCGCGCCCGACGGCTCGTCTACGTCGCCTGCGATCCGGCCACGCTCGCCCGGGACGTCCGCCGCCTCGGGACCGGGTGGCATCTCGACCGGGTCCGGGTCTTCGATCTCTTCCCGCAGACCGTCCATGTGGAGACCATCCTGCGCCTGACCCGGACATGACGTCCCCCGCGACCTACTACGTGACCGCCGAAGGCGCGGTCGAGCCGTACCGGGTCGTCCTGACCGCGTCCCCGGAGGGGTGGTCCGCCACCGTCGAGCGGGAGGGCGAGGCGTGGACCTTTCCGATACGCGACGCCGGCGGCGATGGGCAGGCGTGGGTCGAAGAGACGTTGCTGGCGTTCGGGTGGAGCGACGGCGGGCTCGTCGTCGGCGGCATCGAGCACCCGCTCCATGTCGAATCGGAGGCGCGCCACCGCGCGGGCAGGATCCGCTCCGCGTCACCGGGAGGAAGGCGCGCCCACGACGTCCGGGCTCCCATGCCCGGCCTGATCGTCGCGGTCGAGGTCGAGGAGGGGGACCGTGTCGAGACCGGTGGGGGTCTCGTCGTGATCGAGGCCATGAAGATGGAGAACGAGATCGTGGCGCCGGCCTCGGGGATCGTCCGCGAGGTCGGGGTCCTGGCGGGCCAGGCGGTCGAGAAGGACGTCCTTATCTGCAGGATCGAGCCCGGAGGACCCGCGTGAGCGGCTCGAGGGTCGACGAACGGTCCGCGGCGACGGGGGACTCGGCGTCATGCACCAGCAGCGGGCACGCCATCCGTACCGTGTACGGCCCGGAGGACCTGAAGGCCATCGATCCCGCGCGGGACATCGGGGTCCCGGGCGAGCCGCCGTACACGCGCGGCATCCACGCCGACATGTACCGCGGCCGCCTGTGGACGATGCGGCAGTACGCCGGCTACGGGAGCGCGGAGGAGACCAACGCCCGCTTCCGGTACCTCCTCGAGCACGGTCAGACGGGGCTTTCGACCGCCTTCGATCTGCCGACCCAGATGGGGTACGACTCCGACCACCCGCGCGCGGCCGGCGAGGTCGGGCGGGTGGGGGTGGCGATCGACACCCTGGACGACATGCGGCGCCTCTTCGACGGGATCCCGCTCGGGGATGTCTCGACGTCGATGACGATCAACGCGACCGCGACCACCCTCCTGGCCCTGTACACGCTGGTGGCCGAGGAGCAGGGAGCGCCGATCGCGTCGCTACGGGGGACCATCCAGAACGACATCCTCAAGGAGTACATCGCGCGGGGGACCTACATCTATCCCCCCGCGTTCAGCCTGCGCCTGATCGTGGACTCGTTCGCCTGGTGCGCCCGCGAGACGCCGCAGTGGAACCCGATCTCGATCTCGGGCTATCACATCCGCGAGGCGGGCGCCACCGCGGCTCAGGAGGTCGCGTTCACGTTCGCCAACGCGATCTGCTATGTCGAGGCGGCCCGGCGGGCCGGGCTCGAGCCGGCCGATTTCGTGGGCCGGCTCTCGTTCTTCTTCGGCGTCCACAACGACCTGTTCGAGGAGGTCGCCAAGTTCCGCGCGGCGCGGAAGATCTGGGCCCGGCTGGTCGAGCAGCGGTTCGGGATCGAGGATCCGGCCGCGGCACGGCTCCGGTTCCACACCCAGACGGACGGTGCCACGCTGACCGCCCAGCAGCCGCTCAACAACGTGGTCCGGGTGACGGTTCAGGCGCTGGCAGCCGTGCTGGGAGGGACCCAGAGCCTCCACACCAACGGCTATGACGAGGCGCTTGCGCTTCCGACCGAGGCGTCGGCGCGGCTCGCCCTCCGGACGCAGCAGATCCTGGCGTGGGAAAGCGGCGTCGCGGCGACGGCCGATCCTCTGGGAGGCTCGTACTACGTGGAGGCGCTGACCGCCGATCTGGAAGAGCGGGTGCTCGAATATCTCGAGCGGATCGATAACCTCGGCGGGGCGCTGGGGGCCTTGGAGGGCCGCTTCTTTCAGGCCGAGATCGAACGCGAGGCGTACCGCCACCAGCGTGGGGTGGAGAGTGGCGAGGAGGTGGTGGTGGGCGTGAACCGGTGGACGGAAGACGCCGGCGACGCCCGGATCGGCGAGATCGATGTGGCCGCGATCGAGAGCCGGCAGGT
>DASRVA010000039.1:0-10742 GCA_035687745.1 Gemmatimonadota bacterium | reverse complement strand
GACCCTTCTGCTCGCGCGACAGGGCACCTACAGCGCGCGCCTGGACGGGTCGGTAGCCGAGCTCATCGTCTACAATCGGACCCTGACCGATCAGGAGCTCCAGGATCTCCACGGCTGGCTGAAGGCGCGGTACGGGATTCCTTGAGGAGCGGGGGCCGAGGAAGCGATTCACCGCGGCGGCGAGCGAACCTCGCCGCCGCGATCTTTTTAACCCGCAGCGCCGGGAGGGGTGCGAGATCCCGGAGGCGGTCTCCGGGAGCTGAGCTCTATATTGCGGCGCTCCGCCTCACATCCGTTCTCGAAGGAGGTCCCATGGAATACCGCCGGCTGGGCGAAGCGGGGGTGCGCGTGTCCGCCGTCGGACTGGGATCGTGGCTGACCTTCGGGGGCACGGTGGAGGAGCGGACAGCCCGCGACTGCATCCGGCGGGCGTACGAGCTCGGCGTCAACTTCTTCGACACCGCCAACGTCTACGCCCGCGGGCAGGCCGAGCGGGTGATGGGCGGCGCCCTCGCCGATTTCCCACGCGACTCGTTCGTCCTGGCCACCAAGGTCTATTTCCCGATGGGGGACGGCCCGAACGACGAAGGGCTCTCCCGCAAGCACGTCTTCGAGCAGTGCCAGGCCTCCCTCGAGCGTCTCGGCGTCGAGTACGTGGATCTCTACCAGTGCCACCGCTACGACGACGAGACACCGCTCGAGGAGACGTGCGGCATCATGAACGACCTCGTCCGCCAGGGAAAGGTGCTGTACTGGGGGGTCTCGGAGTGGACGGCGGATCAGATCCGACGCGCGGTCGAGCTATGCCGCGCCCGTGGCTGGTCGCCCCCCTCCAGCGACCAGCCCGAATACAACGCCCTCCAGCGGGGGATCGAGGAGGACGTCCTCCCCACGACCCGTGAGCTGGGGCTCGGGAACGTCGTCTGGTCGCCGCTCGCCCAGGGCGTCCTGACGGGCAAGTACGAGTCCGTCTCAGACGTGCCTGCCGGGAGCCGTGCCGCGGGACGCCACGCCGGCTTCATGGGACGGTACCTGCGGCAGGAGGTGCTGGACGCGGTCCGCGGGTTCGTGCGGTTGGCGAAAGAAGCGGGCTGCACCCCGAGCCAGCTCGCGATCGCGTGGTGTCTGCGGCGGCCCGAGGTGTCGAGCGTCATCCTGGGCGCCACGCGGGTCCGGCATGTGGAGGAAGGCGTTGCGGCGGCGGACCTCGAGGTCGAGCCGGAAGTCCTCGAGAGCGTGGACCGGGCCCTGTCGGGGGTGGCGGTCGAAGGGGTCTGAGGGCGGACGCCGACTCGGATCACATCCACCGGTGCCGATCGGGGTAGTCGTCGACCGGCCGGTCGGGATACCGGGCCCGGAATGTCCGGTACCGCTCGAGCGCCCGCTCGTAGCGGCGGTCGCTCGTCCGGAGCGGCACGTGCGGGCTCTCGACGAGCGCCCGCTCGACCGACGGCACGTTGGTCCCGGCCAGTCGCCAGTCGGCGCGGGTGAGGGCGTCCAGATCGAACACGGCGTAGCCCACGATCCGCCCCGAGCCATCCACGTACGGATCGACGTAGCTGTAGAGGAGGTCCCGCACACGGCGGAAGACCGGCTTCCGCCCGTGCAGTCCCGGGTCGCGGGACTTGCCGATCGATCCCCAGCGCCCGCGTTCGCGGAAGAGGTAGAGGACGTGATCCAACCCGTCCTGCGACTCGATGTCCAGGATGAGCGGCGCGTGGCCCCGCGCCTCGAGGATCGTGGCTGCCGCCAGCACCGCCTCCAGGCAGTTGGCGCGCTTCTCGCGGACGACACCGCGGAAGGTCCGCACCGTGGGTTCCCAGTTGTACGGTATGGAGCGCAACCACCGCTGGACGGCGAGCGGGGTGGAGAGGCGCTCGACGATCCGTCGCTCGGCCGGCGTGAAACGGGAGAGGTCCGGGACCACCCCGACAGGGTAAGGGCTGCCCTCGGCTCCGGAAAGCCCGCTAGTAGGTCAGTTTGAAAGACCCACTACCTATGACTGGTGTCATTGTGTATTCGAGGAGCTTCGATACGTTGAATCTCAACTTCAAGGCGGAGCGCCCGAGACCAAGGCAACGCGACGGCGGCACAATCTGCCTGGCCCGCGCTACGCAAGCTGGCGAAGTGAGGCAAGACTCCAATTCAGTCTTCAGGAGACAACACCTTATCTTACGCTAAAATCGTCGTGGTGACTCTGTTCGCGCTCGGGCTGTGGGCGGCAGTTGTCCTGGCTGGTGCTTTGTTCGGGTGGTGGCGCGAGCCCGTGGCACCCACGGGCGATGCGCAAGCGTTCATGCGCGCTGCCATCGACATGATCGAGGAAGGCAACCGCGGGAATACAGCCCTGGTGCTGATCGAAGACGGTGCTATCTGGGGCGAGCACTACTCGACATCGGCGGATCCGCTGGATCGCAACACCGTATTCTCGATGGCCTCCGCGAGCAAATGGATTACGGCCTGGGGTGTCATGAAGCTGGTGGAAGAGCGGAAGCTCGACTTGGACCGTCCCGTCGAAGACTACCTGACCCGCTGGCAGCTACCGCCCAGCCAGTTCGACAATCGCGGTGTCACCGCTCGTCGACTGCTCAGTCACACTGCCGGGCTAACGGATGGGCTGGGCTTCGGTGACTACCAATCGAATGAGGCGCTACCAACGCTGGAGCAATCGCTGGCAAACCCGAGGGCATCCTCGGGTGAGTCTGTGGCTATCGCGGTGGGAATAGAGCCCGGGAGTGAGTGGCACTATTCTGGCGGTGGCTACCTGATCCTCGAGTTGCTGGTCGAAGAAGTTTCCGGGGAGCCGTTCGAAACATTCATCCAGCACACTATCCTCCAGCCGCTCGGCATGACCCGCTCTGGTTACCGCTACCTCGGCGACGTGGAGAACTCTGCGAAGTCTTACAACCAGGAAGGCAGCCCGGCCCCCATATACCGCTATGCCTCCAAAGCTGCAACGGCATTTACTACCTCCGCCGGTGACATGGCCCGGTTCGTTTTGGCGCAGTTGCCCGTGGTCACCGATAGGCCGCTTGCTCAGGCGACTATCGACGCCATGCGCGCACCTCATGCTACCTCGCACGGCATCGAGGTCTGGGGCCTGGGGACCATTCTGTACGCGCCTACAGCGAGCGACGACTTCATATTTGGCCACGACGGCTCCAATGAACCGGCCATAAATGCGTCTGTACGGGTCAACCCCGACACCGGCGACGGTATCGTCGTGCTGGTGACGGGCAGCCAAACATTAGCATCGGTGCTGGGTTCCCACTGGGTGTTTTGGCAGACCGGCCTACCCGACTTCTTCAGCATCCCGGGGGAGATCCAGCGCGTGGTGCCGGTCCTGCTCGGCGGTGCGCTCGTCATCCTGCTGGTGGCGATCTCCATAGCGTGGCGCCGGTAAATGCTGATGTTCTGCACGTCTAAGGCGAACGACTGTCCCACCACCGAAAGCCCGTCGCGCGCACGGCTGGTGCCCCGCACGGGCGCGCGATAGGATAGCCGCATGCGATGGACAAAAGTGCTCGGGGTCGTGCTCCTCGCGCTCGGCCTTCTGACGATCCTCCTGAGAACCTTCGGCACGACGCGTGAGACGCAGTCGGTGGAGTCGGCCGGAATCGAGATCCGGTACGAGAAGGAAGAACGGCTGCCGATCCCCATGTGGCTCGGGATCGGCCTGGCGGTGGCCGGCGGGGCGTTGCTCCTCCTTCCCCGGCGGCCGGGGCCGTGAGCACGCGGCGCTACCGCTCGCGGGTGGCGCTGGTGGGATGGACGGCCGCCCTGATCGGGGCCGGCGTGCCGAGCTCGAGAGCGGCCCAGGCACCGCCAGGCGTCCCCGTCGATCTCACCCACGCCTTCGGCGACAGCACGATCTACTGGCCGACCGCGGACCCGTTCGAGCTCGAGGTCCTCGCCCACGGCCGCACCGAGGGCGGGTGGTGGTACGCGGCCAACTCCTTTACGGCGGCCGAGCACGGAGGGACCCATCTGGACGCGCCGATCCATTTCGCCGAGGGGAAGCGTACCGCGGCCCAGATTCCGCTCGACGACCTGGTCGGCCCCGCCGTCGTGATCGACGTGACGGGGGCCGCCGCGGCCGACCCGGACCTCCTCATCGACGTGCCCGCCCTCGAGGCGTGGGAGGGGAAGAATGGGCGGATCCCCGACCGTTCGATCGTGCTCCTGCGGACAGGCTGGAGCGAGCGGTGGCCCGACGCCGAGCAGTACCTGGGCACCGCCCGCCGTGGCGCCGACGCCGTTGCCGAGCTCCACTTTCCCGGGCTCGATCCCGGGGCCGCCGCCTGGCTGGTCACCGAACGCGCGGTCCGTGCGGTCGGCATCGACACGGCCTCGATCGATCGCGGCCAGTCGACCGATTTTCGCGCCCATCAGGTGCTGGCGGAGGCGGACGTGCCGATCTTCGAGAACGTGGCCGCCCTGGAGCAGGTCCCTACGACCGGGGCGTGGGTCGTGGCGCTGCCGATGAAGATCGCGCGCGGAACGGGGGGACCGCTCCGCATCGTCGCCTTCGTCCCCGAGGGACCGTGACGCTCGGCACGATCGAGCGCCGGGTCGGCGACCTGACGGTCCGCATCGACCGGCTCCTCTGCGTGGGGTTCGCCGACTGCCTGGACGAGGCGCCCGGCGCGTTCGTCCTCGACGACGAGGGGATCGTCGCCTTCGCCGACCCGGATCTCCCGCCGCGCGAGCGGCTCCTCCGGGCGTGCGAGGCATGCCCGGTGGACGCCCTGTCCGTTCTGGATGCTTCCGGCCGGCAGATCGTGCCGCTCCCTCCGGAATGAGCGCGCCGACGGGTCCTCGCACCGGGGGAAGGCACGCGATCCGGACCTACCATGAAGTGGCCGATCCGGGAGCGGAAGGGGTCGTCGCCCAGATCCGGGACCAGGCCAGGCGGCTGTCCGATCGCCTGGCCGGGGTCGGAGCCGTCGTGGCGGTGGCCAGCGGCAAGGGCGGGGTAGGGAAGAGCGCGGTGACCGCCAACCTGGCCGCCGTCCTGGCGTCGCGTGGACGGGCCGTCGGGGCCGCCGACGTCGACCTCCACGGTCCCACGCTGGCGCGGATGCTGGGCGCGCGCCGGGCGCCCCTCGACGTCGGAGAGGACGGAGTCCGGCCGGCCCGCGGCATCCTCGACGTACGGCTCATGTCGATGGATCTCCTGCTCGCATCGGCGGACGCCCCCGTCCGGTGGCGGGGCCCGGAAGAGGGTGCCTTCGCCTGGCAGGGGACGCTCGAGGCCGGCACCGTGCGGGAGTTCCTGGCCGACACGGCGTGGGGAAATCTGGACCTGCTCCTGCTCGACCTGCCGCCCGGCACCGACCGCCTGGCCCGGCTCCTCGAGATCCTGCCGCGGCTGGACGGCCTCCTTCTCGTGACGACGCCTTCCGAAGCCGCCCGGGCGGCCGTCGCCCGTTCCGCACGCCTGGCCCGCGAGGCGGGGATCCGCGTGACCGGGCTGGTCGCCAACATGACCGCCTGGCGCTGCCCGGAGTGCGGCCGTGAGACCCGGCTCTACGAGGCCGACGGGGTCGAGCGGCTCGCCGACGACACCGGCCTCGCGTGCTGGGCGGACGTTCCCTTCGACCCGCGACTGGCCGTGGCCACCGACGGCGGCCGGCCGTTCGCGATCGTCGACCCGGACGCCCCCCCGAGCCGGGCGTTCCGGGATCTGGCCGACCGCCTCGAGGCCGAGATCGGCGCCGGCGCGTGAAGTTCCTCTGCGTCACGTGCGACGCCGTCATGGAGTACGCCGAGCGGCAGCTCCCGGGCGACGGCACGATGGCCGTCGTCTACGGGTGCCCGACCTGCGGGCGGGAGATCGCCCTCCTCACCAACCCGATGGAGACCCGGCTCGTCAGCGGGCTCGGCATCCAGGTCGGCGGACGCTCGGTGCCGGACCAGCCGATGGAGCTCGTCCGCTCCGCCCTCGCCACCGGCGGCGACGCCTTCGCGGACCCGGAGCCCGAGACCGCGCGTCCCACGGCCGGCTCGGTGAGATGGAGCGAGGACGCCCGGCAAAGGCTCCAGTCCGTCCCGACCTTCGTGCGTGGCATGGTGAAGAAGATCTACGGCGAGTACGCGGCCGAGCGGGGAATCGACGAGATCACCCCGGAGATCATGGACCGGGCGCGATCCGACCTCGGCCTGGAAGGGATGTGAACGGCGAGGTCCGGAACGTGCGCGGCTTCGGCGTCTTCAGACCCGTCCGCCACCCGCCCGATCGCGCGCGCAAGTTCCGCCAGGCGGCGATCGCCTATCTCCACTACGGGGTGCTCTACCTGTTCGGCGCGCACGCCCTCATGGAGCGCGGCCTCTTCCCCGAGGCGCGTGGTCCGGAGTGGCTGTGGTTCGCGGCCGGGATCGCGATCGGGGCGGTCGTCGTGTGGGGGCTCTGGTGGTGGCAGAATCCGTGGTTCGCCCGCGCCGTCTGGCTGCTGGTCGCGCTCAGGCTGCCGACCTTGATCGAGGGGGCCTTTCTCGGCAGCGCGCTCGACGTCCCGCCGGGCCTCTACCTCGCGGCCGGGCTGGTGGTTCTGGCCAACATGGGGTTTCTGGCCCGGGCGGCCTGGGACATCTGAGCCCGTCCCCGGCGGGAGGGCACGATGGAACCGTCGCGGCAACAGATCCGCATCTGCACGTCCCCCGACGGTGTCCGCCTGGCCTATGCCGTCTCAGGATCGGGTCCTGCGCTGGTCAAGGCGGCCAATTGGCTCAACCACCTGGAGCACGACTGGCAGAGCCCCGTCTGGCGCCACTGGTGGCGGGAGCTGGGAACCCGCCACAGGCTGCTCCGCTACGACCAGCGCGGCTGCGGCCTCTCGGACCGGGATGTCGACGATCTCTCCATAGGGGCCTGGGTTCGGGATCTCGAGACGGTCGTCCAGGCGGCGAAGGTCGAGCGCTTCGCCCTGCTCGGCCTCTCCCAGGGCGCGTCCATCTGCGTGGCGTACGCGGCGAAGCATCCTGCAAAGGTCACCCATCTCATCCTGCATGGCGGCTATGCCCGTGGTCGACTCCATCGTGACCTGACGCCTCCGCAAGCGGTCGAGGCCGAGACGCTGATCAACGTCATTCGAGTGGGTTGGGGCCAGGATAACCCGGCGTTTCGACAGCTCTTCTCGACGCAGGTGATGCCGGAAGCGAGCGCCGCGCAAATGGGGTGGCTGAACGAGCTGGCGCGCCTCGCGACCTCCCCCGAGAACGCCGCACGGCTGGAGCGGGCCTTTCAGCACATCGACGTGACCGATCTGGCTCCGAAGGTGACGACGCCCACACTCGTCCTCCACGCACGCAATGACGCGGCCGTCCCATTCGAAGAGGGCCGGCGCCTGGCCGCGCTCATTCCCGGAGCGCACTTCGTTCCGCTCGATGGGAGGAACCACATCCTGTCGGAAGATGAGCCCGCCTGGCGCAGGTTTCTGGAAGAGATGGACCGGTTCCTGCGCACCGCGTCTTCCGAAGGAACGGCGCCACCACCGTTCACAGGCTTGACCCGGCGCGAGCGCGAGGTGCTCGACCTCGTCGCGCGGGGCCTCAGCAACACACAGATCGCCGAACAGCTCTTCATAAGTCACAAGACGGTGCGCAACCACCTCACGCACATCTTCGACAAGCTGGACGTCACGCGCCGCGCCCAGGCGATCGTGCGGGCGCGAGACGCCGGCTTCGGGCGAGACACCGAGTAGGCCCGTTCCTGGGACGGGCGTCCCACATCGGCACCGTCCAGGATTCGGGTTTGGTCCAGAATTGTGACCCCGGTCTCATGCGTCGGACACCGCACCCGGCATAGGATGTAGAGGACGTCGCGGGTGGATCCCCCGAAAGAGTCGAAACGTCGGGCCGTCCATCGTTTCGAGAGGAGCGTACCCCGGAGTCGTCACATGCGCAGAACGCGTCTCGTCATTCAGGCCACATGGTGGGTGGCCGTCCTCGTCGCTCCCGGAAGCGGCCTGGCCCAGTCCGGGGAAGGGGCTTCCGTGTGGCAGTACGGCCTGCGGGATGTGGGCTGGGAGGCCGTCGAACGGCTCCAGGAAGAGGTCCGCGAGTACCGGGAGGCGGGCGCGATCGGCACCTATGAGCTTCTCATCAGGACGAACGGGGTCCGCTTCGATGCCATGGTGATCGCCGAGATCGTGGACGCGACCGGGCTGGCCGAGCTGCGCGACCTCGACGGGATCGGGACCGCACCCGAGGCGGCCGTCCCGGAAGCAAACGGCGACGAAAGTCCCTCCTGAGGGGTTCTCCCTCCCGCTGGCCGGCCCCTCGCCGGCCTCGCTTGACGCCCCGCCGCACGATCCCTAAATAGCGCCGTCGCCAGAGCGGGCGCGGATCGCCTCGATCGCATCCGCCGTTCCCACCCTCCCCGTTCAGGGGGGCTCCATGAAGGGAACCCGGTATCCGGATCGCGACTGCGTCCTCCGCGCGTTCGCCGGCGCGCTGCTCGGCGCCCTGCCGCTTCTCTACACGATGGAGATGTGGTCGCACGGCCGGACGTTCTCGGACGGCTGGATCCTCGCCCTCTACGTCCCGACGATCGGGGTCGTGCTCCTCTGCCTCCTGTTCGGAGGCTTCCGCCTGGGCGTGTCGGGACATCTGGGCCTGGATCTCCTGATCACCCTCGGGATCGGAATCTTCGCCAGCGTAGTCACCCTCCTGGTCGTGGGCCAGATCGCCCCCGGCTTCGTGCCTCTGTCGGCGGCGGTCCGGATGGTGGCGCTCGAGGCCATTCCGTGCGCGATCGGAGCTGCCCTCGCCGTCACGCAGCTCCGCCCCCGCCAGCGGCACGAGAATCATATGGATCGCCGGATGCGGCGGCTGCCCGAGGACGCCCAGAAGGTGCTGGCGACGATCGTGGGTGGCGTCTTCTTCGCCTTCAACATCGCCCCCACCGAGGAGGTGTGGTTGATGACGATCGAGGCCGAGCCGTATCATTTTCCGCTCATCGTGCTCTTCTCCGTCGCCGTCTCGTACGGGATTGTCTTCCTGGCCGACTTCGCCGAACGGCCGGAGGGCTTCGACCAGGGAGCGCTCGGGACCCCGCTCGCCGAGACCTTCGTGAGCTACCTGATCTCGCTGGTCATCTCGCTCGGGTTCCTCTACGCGTTTCGTCACGTGTCCCTCTCGACACCCGCGCACGTACAGGTCGAGGCCGCGGTCATGCTCGGCTACGTGACCACGATCGGCGGGTCGGCGGGCCGGGTCCTGATCGCCGAATGAGCCCCCGTCGGAACGCCGAGACTCCCAGCCGTCTCTCCAGGGTGACGGCCGCGATCAGCGGCGCGCTCGTGGCGGCCCTGATCGGCTACCTCGCGATCCACGCCATTCAGGCCGGCGATCCGCCGACGATCGTGGCGGAGGCGGTCCCCGATGCGAGCTGGACGCGCGACGGCGTGACCTACCTGGCGATCGACGTCAGGAACGAGGGCGATCAATCGGCCCGCGATGTCCAGATCCAGGTCGAGCCCGAGGGGGACGGGGCGGAAATCCGGCGGACCGTCATCGACTTCCTTGCCGGTGGTGAGACGAGCCGGATCTACGTGGCCGTCCCGGGACCGATAAGGGATGCGTCACCCGGAGCGGATTCCGGACGAGAGCTGCATGTCCTGGTGGTGGGGTTCAAGGAATCCTGAAGCCGGCCAAGTTTGACACCCGGCAGGGGCGTCCTTATATAGGGGCGCGCCAGACCGGCACACCGGGCATTTCATCGGGATCCGGCTCGTTCGACTCCAAATTCCGGACGGCATGTATCGCGAGATCCTCGTTCCGGTAGACAACTCCGAGCACTCGGACTGGGCGGTCGATCGGGCGATCGAGCTCTGCCGGCGATCCGGCGGCAGGATCACCGGCAACCACGTCTATGCCGCGCGCCTCCACGACGTACGCTTTCGCCAGCTCGAGACCGGGCTCCCCGCCCGTTTCCAGACGCCGGAAGAGATCAGGCGCCAGCGCAAGATCCACGACAAGCTGATCGAGAAGGGCCTGCAGCTGATCAGCGACTCCTTCCTGGACCAGGTGGAGAAGCGCGGCCGCGCGGCCGGAGTCCACATCACCCGCCAGCTCCTGGAAGGAATCCACTTCGAGGAGCTGACGCGGGAAGCCAACCGGGGCGCGGGCCAGCTTCCATCGCTGATCGGCTTCGATCCGCTGATCGCCGGCAAGTACGACGGGGGCGACACGGTGCGAAGCGACGTGCGGGTGGGGGAGAACGGTCGCCTCCTGGCTGAGGAGGGGGACGGCGAGGAGAAGCTCGCCGGCACGAGCGACCGCTCGTACGACCTGGTCGCCATCGGCGCCCATGGCCTGGGACGCCAGCCGTTCAGCCAGCTCGGCGGCGTCGTCGGGAGGTCGATCCGGGGCATCGAGAAGGACGTCCTGATCCTGCGCGACGGAGCGCCGCTGGAGGACGGGCGCTGGCTCGTCTGCGTGGACGGATCGGCGTACTCCTACAAGGCGATGCGGGTCGCCCTCGAGATGGCCCGCGAGTTCAGCGCCCGGCTCTTCGTCTGCAGCGCCTTCGACGTGGAATACCATCACGTCGTCTTCCACAACATCAAGGACGTGCTCTCGGTCCAGGCCTCGAAAGTGTTCAAGTTCGAGGAGCAGGAGGAGCTCCACAACAACATCATCGACAAGGGGCTCCTGCGGCTTTGCCAGGCCAACATCAAGCGCGCCGAGGTGATGGCCTCGGACTACCCGGACGTCGAGATCGAGACCCAGATCCTGAT
>DASRVA010000038.1:0-34515 GCA_035687745.1 Gemmatimonadota bacterium | reverse complement strand
CCGGCCCGAGGCGACCCCGAGATTCACTGGATGGGCGTGCACGAGGACATCGGGGAACTCCGCCCGCACCCGCTCGGCCGTGCCGTCGCCGGAGCCGTTGTCCCAGAGCACGATGTCGAAGGGGACGCCCTCCTGGGCCCGCATGTCGGCCAGGCACCGGAGGGTCTTCTCGCGCTGATCGAACGTCAGCACGAGGACGGCCACCCGGCGGCCGTTCTGCGTTCCTCCGGCCATGTCTACCGGGCCTCCGGTCTTCCCGGCAGGCCCCGGCGTAGGAGCCGCCTCCCCGTGCGCAGGACCCGGGCCGACACCGGATGACGCAGGTTCCAGAGCTCCCTGGAAATGGCGAGCCGGAGCGAACGGTCCTCGATCCCCTGCGCGAGCGCGTAGGCCTCGAGCCAGTTCAGATAGGTTTTTCGGTTCCCGCGCCGTTCGGCGATGGATACCGGGTCGCTGACCGATCCTCCATGCTGCCGGTAGAGCGCCCAACACCGATCCGAGACGAGGATCGGGAAATGGAGTCCCATCTTGGCGAAGAAGAACTGGTCTTCGTTGGGGCGTGGGGCCGTCTCGACGAACCCGCCCACCCGCTCGACCGCCGCACGCCGGGCGGCGACGGCCGAGGGGCAGGGGACGGCGATACGACCGCGCAGGAACAGCGGCACGATACTGGGAGGATCGAGGACGGTGCCGGAGGCGATCCCGAGGTCGGGGACGTAATCCGGCTCGCCGCTCGCCGGGCCCCGGTTCCCGCTGTGCCAGTAGAGCGTGTTGCCGTAAAGCATCCCGGCCTCCGGATGGGCATCCAGCAACTGGACCTGCTCCTCCAGCGCATGGGGGAGCCAGACGTCGTCGGCGTCCAGGAACGCCAGATACTCGCCCCGGGCGTGCGCGACGCCGAGGTTCCGCGAGGGACTCTGTCCCCGGTTCCGGTGGCCGGGGTGATCCAGATAGACCACTGCCGGATGATGAATCGACGCGTACGACCTGGCCACGACAGAACTGTCCTCGGCCGAGCCGTCATCCACGAGCAGGAGTTCCCAATCGCGGAAGGTCTGGGAAAGGACGCCCTCGATCGCTTCGCGCATGAACTCCGGGCGGGTGTCGTAGAAAGGCATGATCACCGATACCCGCGGAATGCCGAGCTGGCGTCCGAGCGGCATCATGCTCCCCCCGAACCAGACCGGCCGAGCCACCGTCCGAGCCAGCGCGAGAACCGGTCACCGTCCCAGTCGGGAACCCAGAAGCGAGGCAGGTCGAAGGGGTCGCTGTCATGCCGCACTGCGTCGCTGCGCGACGTGCAGGCGCACTCGTAGCCGCTTTCGCGAACGATCTTCGCCGCCTCCGCGGACGAGCGGCCATGGGGATAGGAGAAGGAGAGGACGGGCCGACCGACCAGCCCTTCCAGATCGGCCTTGCTGCGCTGGATCTCCGATCGCTGCCGGTCGCGCGGCAGCTCCGAAAGCGCGGGGTGGGTGCTTGTGTGCGATCCCACCTCGATCAGGCTCCCACCTGCAAGTCGGGCGACCTCGTCGGGGCTCAGGGACCGGGACGACGCCGGATCCCGAGGGTCGATCCCGGCCCAGGCGGAGAGCTCCTCCAGCGCGGCCCGGCGACGCTCCTCGGGAAGGGGAAGAAGGCGGCGGTGGAGGCTGAAAAGAAGCTCGTCCCGTCTGTCGTGATCGTCGTCCGGCGCATCCCACTCGAAGTCGACCGCGTCGATCGGCAGCCGGAGCCGGGCGGGAAGGGCTCGTCCGGGATCGAGAATCCGGGCCAGCGTCTCCCACCAGTACTCTCTCCCGAGGAGCCCGGCGATCACGAACACGGTGGCCGGGATGAGATGATTCTCGAGGAGCGGCAGGGCATCGGTCAGAACGTCGGTGTAGCCGTCGTCGAACGTAACCGCGACCGCACCCGCCAGGGGTTCGTCGTTCGCCAGCGCGTGTCGCAGCTCCCCCAGACGCACCGGACGCCCGTGACGGCGGATCGCCTCCAGCTGCTGGTCGAACCGCTCGGGCGCCACGCACAACGAGTAAGGGTCGGAAGTCGGATTCGCGATGCGATGATACCCGAGGACGAGCGCGCGCTCCCCCGCGCGGCTCCTCAGCCAGCGCGCCGCCTGCCGAACGGTCTTCCAGCCCCTCAACCTCATTCGCTCCCGTCTTTTCTTGCCCGGACCCCGATCAGCACCTCGTAATCGGGATCGTGGAACTCGAGCTCGTCGGGGTCCAGCTCGCGATCGGCGATCCCATGCAGGAAAGCGATGGCCGAGAGAACGTTGCCATGGGCCTCGACGCTGACGTGCTCCGGCCCGAAGAACTCCTCGAACATCCGCTTCACCGAGCACGTGGTGAAGCTCCAGAAGTGGCCCCAGCGGTTCATATCCTCCCGGCTCACCTTGCTGATTCCGGGAATCGTGACCAGAACCACGCCGCCGGGCTTCAGGATGCGGTGAAGGGTGGCGATCGCGGCCTTGACGTCGTAGATGAACTGCAGGGTCTGGGGCGCGATCACGCAATCGAAGGTCCCCGGGGCGATGCTGTCGGTGCGGGTGAGGTCGGCCACGATCGTAACGTCCGGCTGGCCCTCGGCCACGTGAAGGACGTCGCTCTGGACCACCCGGTCACCGCCGAACATCCGCGTGTAGCGGCTGCCTCCGATCTCCAGGACCCGACCCCGGATGTCGGTTGCGTGCGCCGCCAGGAACCGCTCGATGTAATGCCGATCTACGGGTCGACCGCGATCGAACCCCCACTCTCGGCTGATGGGCCTGAGCCGGCGCAGGCTGCCGAAGCGCACCTGTCCCACGGGCGGCCAGCGCTTCAGACGTGTGACCAGGCGTCGAAGAGGCCGGGGAAGGAGGCGCCGCGCCGGAGAACGAGAGCCGCTCACGTCACCTCCGCCTCCATGCGCAGGAGCGGCGCGATCGGGGGAAAGGCACGGGCCATGTCCGCGGCGAGCCCCAGACGGAGACGCCGATCCAGCCACCAGACTACGAAACCGGTGACCGAGAGGCCCAGCCCCGCGGACAGCACGAGGCCGAGCAATCCCGGGAGCAGGGCCTCGACGCTCCAGGCCACGGCCACGCCGGCGGTGGACGCGGTCAGGATGGCGAACAGAAATGGCGCCAGCCCGGCGAGGGGGCGAGCCAGGATCTGCCGGACGAAGATGAAGGCGAAGATCTGGTTGAGTCCGACCGCGAGGATCCAGGCGAGGGCCGCCGCTACGACCCCATAGCGGCCGGTCAACCCCAACATGAACAGAATCAGCATGGCCGACAGCACGAGCTGCAGAAGGGTCTGCTTCTGTGGGTACCCGGTTCCCCTGAGCACCGGGATCACCGCCTGCCCGAGAAGGCCCACGACGTTGGTGCAGGCGAGGATCGCGATCAGCAGCTGCGTCCCTTCCCAATGCCCGCCGAGGACATTCTGCACGAGCGAGTCGGCGAGCAGCGCGAGCAGGAGAGAGGCGGGGATCAGGACCACGGCCATGCCCTGAAGCATGGACCGGAACGCCCGCGCCGCGCTCGCCAGGTTGGCCTGGAGTCGCGAGTAAAGGGGGAAGGCGATCGCTCCCGCCACCTGACTCGACACCTCGGCCGGGAGGAACGCCAATCGCGTAGCGAGAAAGTACAGCCCCAGGTCCTCGATGCCGAGCCGGCGGGAGATGATGACCTGGAGGAGCAGGTTGCCGGAGACCACGCAGAGCGCGGTCAGGAAGATCCAGCGGCCGTAGCTGAACAGGGGCCTGACCGACTCGAAGTCGAACGAGAGTCGCGGCCGGTGGGGCGCAACGAGGTAGGAACCCGCCATATGCAGGGTCGAGCCCGCTAGAGGGCCCGCCACCAATGCCCACACCCCCAGCGGCTTCACGAGCGCGATCGAGACCACGGTGTTGATGATCGCTCCCGCCAGGCCGAGGATCACGAGCTCGCGGAAGCGGAGGTCGCGGATGAGGTCGGTAAGCCGGATGCTCGCCCCCGCGTTCAGGACGGGCTGGAGGGCGAGGACCCGGATCAGGTCCGTTGCCCGCGGCTCCTCGAAGAGCCGGGCGATCACAGGTGCGCCGACCACGACCACGACCGCGACCGCCAGCGCCCGCACCAAGTTGACCGTCCATCCGGCGTCCAGAAAACGGGCTTCGGTCTCGGGACGCTGGACGAGCGCCTGAGTCATGCCGAAGTCGGTAACGCTGAGCAGGAATCCGATGGCGATCACGGAGATGGCGAAGAGGCCGAAGTCTTCGGGGGCCAGCAGTCGCCCGAGGACCAGGATCCGGACTAGGAAGATGAGCTTGGTTCCGCCGAGTTCGATCGACTTCCAGACGAACGCCGAGCCGGCACGGGCGGACAGCGATCGGGGGGTCATGACGATCGCCCGCTGCGCCACCCGGCCAGCAGCCCGGGGACGAGTCCCAGCACGTTCGCGCGCCCGTTGAGCACCCGTTCGCTGTCGCCCGCGACCACGCCGGACAGCCAGCGCCTGGACGCCCGCAGGAGCTGCACGCCCACCCTCAGCGCGATGAACCAATCCCCGCGCCGCAGGTACTTGCCGTAGAAGCCGGCCCGGCTGCGCGCGTAGGACCGGTAGATGGCCTCGCGCTGGCCGACGTCGCGCCATCCCAGGTGGCTTACCAGCACGTCGGGCGCGTAGGCGATGGGGACGCCGCCGCGCAGCGCGCGGTACGAGTACTCGCAGTCCTCGGCGGTGGCGAGGCAGGGATCCTCGTCTAGAGGGCCGATTCGCTCGAGAAGCGCCAGCGCGGCGCCCATGTTGCCGCCCGAAAGCGAGTCGTGCCGAAGCCGTGGCCGGCGGTAGGTAGCCGGGACCCGCGAGGTGACGAGCGCCACGACCTCCTCCTCTCCCAGCGGCTCAACCCGACCGGTCACGATCGTGTCAGGGGTGCGCCGCAAGTTTTCCGCCAGTCGCCGGAGCCAGTCCGGGGCGACGAAGCAGTCGTCGTCGGTGATGGCGACGAAGCGGGTCCGGACGCGCTCGAGCCCGCGGTTCACCGCGGCCGCCCGCCCTCTCCTCGGAGCTCGATGATGCTCGACCGCGAGCCCCCGGCCGGTCAGACCGGCGACCCATTCGGCCACCAGCGGGTTGTCGCCCTGGTCCACCAGGGTCACACTGGCGGGCCAGACCTCCCCATCGGCGATCCGCTCGAGGCACTCAGCGAGCGTCTCCCGGCCGAGCGTGGGGATCACGACGGAAATGTCATCGAGGACGGGCCGGGTCCCGGCGACGCCGCTCATGGGGCGCCGACCAGGGCCGGGAGACCCTCGCGGATCAGCTCCACGTAGCGATCGATGACCGCCTCGCGCGAGAATCTCCGGGTGGCCGTCCAGCGCGCCTCCTCGCCGAGTCGCGCGACCAGCTCCGGCTCGTCCAGCAACCGCCGGATCGCCTCCCGCAAGGGCGCCAGGGCCCCCGGCTCGACGACCAGCGCGTCCCGCTCGTGGGTGACGATGTCCGGGATCCCGCCCGTCGACGTCGTCACCGAGGGAAGCCCGCAGGCCATGGCCTCGATGAGCGCGATCCCGAACGCCTCCTCCTCGGTCGGGAAGACGAACAGATCGGCCGCCTGGAGCCAGGAGCTGACCTCCTCGACGAAGCCGGTGAAGACGACGCTCTCCTGCATGCCGTTCTCTTCCACGTAGCGTCTGAGCTCCTCCTCGCAGTTGTGAAGATCCGCGCCGCCGGCGCCCACCAGCAACAGACGGGCCCGCTGGTGACCCGGGAGGATGTCGCGCCACGCCCGGAGCAGGATGGGTAGCCCCTTGTAGCTGACGAGCCGTCCGCTGTAAACGGCGACAGGGGCGTCGGGTGGAAGACCGAGGCGAATCCGGAGCGCCCGCTTCCCGTCCCCGTCCACCGGTCGGAAGCGACCTGTGTCCACCCCGTTGGGGATGGTCACGATCCGATCGGGAGGGACGCCGCCGGCGCGGAGCTCGCTGGCGATCTCGGACGAAGGCGAGACGAAGGCATCGGCCCGCCTGAGGAAGGCGTTCCGTCCCTTCAGGAGGAGCCGGACGAGGGGGGACGAAGGCGAGAGCCGCCAGCGCGCGAGGCCGGGACCGTAAAACGCGCCCGACATCTCGCCGTTGCTCTCGGCCTTGAGGAGGCATGTCTTGCCGCAGGCCTTCCCGACCAGGATCGCCGGCAGGCCCAGGATCCGGAACCCGGCCACGAGGAGGATGTCGGACGAGCCTCGCATCGCCCACAGGACGGGCGGCACGGTGAGGAGAAGCCCCCACTTTCTGAGCCGGCCGCGGCCGGCCGGGCCCACGCGCCGGACGGGAACGCCTCCGACCGTCTCCCGCCGCGGCAGACCCCGTCGAGAGCGACGGGTCAGAACGGTCACGGGGATCCCCCTCTCCATCAGGCCCTCCGCCAGGAGACGGCCTTGGCTCTCACCGCCTCCGATCTCCGGATGATAGGTCTCCAGCAGGAGGAGGAGGCGCGGCCCGGTCAGCTCCGTCCCCATCGCTTCCTCATCTGTCTCCAGCCGAGGCGGAGGATCGGAAGCCACGATGGGTCCCGGTACAGCCGACCCGGCGTTCCACGCTGGGGCCGGAACGAGACCGTGCCGCGCTTGATCCGCAAGATCGCGTCCAGATACAGCGTCACGCCGAGGTCCTGCACCTCCCGCCACACCCGGAGGTAGGACTTGTCGCCGATCGGCACCTCGCCCTCGGCCACGATGTCGCCGGTGTCGAGGCCCGCCCCGATACGCTGGATGGCCACGCCCGCCGTCGGACGTCCTTCCACCATCTCCCAGTAGGTCGTCTTCTTGCCGCGGTACTCCGGCAGCCGCCCATGATGGATGCTGAGCGTGCCGAAGCGGGGGATCTCGAACAGCTCGGGCTTGAGGATCGGCCCGCCGTAGATGACCGCAAGGTCGGGATCGAGCCGTCTCAGGCGCTCCACCACGGCCGGTGCGTGCAGGTCGGCGACGAGCTCGGTGCGACGGTCGATCCTGGCCATCCGCCGGCGGTGCACCAGCTCGCGACCGGGGTGGAGGACGAAGCGGGCCGCGGCGCGCGCCGCCTGGCTCGCCAGGATGGGGGCGGCGAGGATGCCCCGCCTCCGCCACGCGTCCCGGAGACGATCGGCCAGGCCTTCGCCGGATGACTGGCAGAGGCTGGCGGCGAGCTCGATCTCGGGGTGCTCGTCCAGGAGGATGTAGAAGCGCTGCGCCGCGGGGGGCTGAAACCGGCCGCGGATCAGAACCACCCGGATGGGACGCCCGAGGTCCCCCCGGTCCTGGTTCACGATCCCGGACGACGCAGGAGGGCCGTCAGCCGGTCCTTGCGCTCCTTCAGGACGGGCTCGATCCGGTGCGCCAGCCGGATGTACGCCACCGGCCCCTCGAAGACGGCTGGGCCGGGCATGGACGGGGAGTAGGGGAGGAACAGCTCGGGCTCGTGGCATACCAGGTCCAGCAGCGCCGGGGTCAGGTTGGGCCGGCGCTGGAAGTCGTAGGCGCGCGTGGTCTGGCTGCGGTAGCGCTCGAGGGCCCGCCGTTTGGTCGCGCTCCAACCCGTGATGTCGACGCCGAGAAGGAGCCCCGGCCGAATGTAGGAGCGGATATCGCCACGGGGGAGCAGGCGCGATGCGGTATAGACGAAGTACTCGAGCAACTCCGTCCGGCCGTCCCGGCCGGCCACCCAGGCCGTCGCCGTCCGCTGCACGGCCAGGTGGTCGGGATGACGGTCGTAGCGGAAGGGAGCCAGGAGGTGGTCTGGACCGATCGTCTCCAGAAGTGGGGCGAGCGCCCGGTCGAGCTCGGCCGCATGGCTCCGAAGGCGTCCGTCCGGCAGGCGCAGGAAGTGCAGGTTCTCCTGGGGGACGCCGAGGACGTCGAGCGCCTCGCGAGCCTCGCGCTCGCGGACATCCGCGAGGCCGGCGGGCGGGTGTCTCCACGGCGCGGCCGGCGCCGGCGACCGCGAGCCGTCGGTAGCCCATACGACGTGGACGCGGCTCCGGGACGGGAGCGCGGCCAGCGTTCCGCCGCAGGCCAGGAGTTCATCGTCCATGTGCGGAGCGAGGACGGCGACCGTCCCCGGGAGGCGCCTGGCCGGATCGACGAGCCTTACCCTGGCTTCCTGTTTCGGCATCGGCGGCGGGTTCAGCCCGACCAGCGTCGATCCTTTGTCGTGGAGGGAACCATATATTCCGGTTGAGCGTCGGGGGACGGCCTTGGTTGGATCGACCAAGATGCCCCTTCGAGCGTGGTCCGTCAACACCGGAAGCTCCTGCCGTGTATCCACATAAGGACAGGTGATGCGGATCGGGATGATGCTGCGGACGTTCGACGAGAAGGGCGGCATCGGGGTCTACTCCCGAAACCTGACCCGTGAGCTGATCGAGCGCGACGAGCAAAATGAGTACGTCCTCTTCTATCGCACCACGAGGCATCTCGGACAGCACGCGGCGCATCCGCGCGTCCGGGAGCGGCTGGTACGCGCCCCCAACAAGATCCTGTGGGACCAGGTGGCGATCCCCTGGGCGGCGTGGCGCGAGGAGGTGGACGTGGTCTTCCATCCGAAGTTCACCGTCCCCTTCCTGGCGCCGGCTCGTACGGTGATGGTGCTGCACGGCGCCGACTGGTTCATACCCGAGCAGGCCCGCTTCTACGGCCGCCTGGACGTCGCCTACATCCGGCTGGTCATGCCGCTCTACTGCCGCCGGGCCGCCGCCGTCCTATCGGTGTCCCGCCTCACCACAGAGAACATCAACCACGCCCTGAACCTTCCGCCCGGCAAGGTTCGCACCGTCTACTTCGCTCCCGCTCGACACTTCCGGAGGGTCGAGGATCCCGCGGTGCTGCGCGAGGTAGCACGCCGTTACAACCTCCCCGACCGGTTCATCTTCACGCTCTCCAAGCCTGCCGGGACCGAGCGCAAGAACCTGGAGGGCGTGCTGGCGGCCTACCGGCTCCACCACGGCCGGACCCCGCACCGGCTGGTGGTCGGTGGGAATGACCCCGAGCGGATACGCGCCGAGCACGCGATCCCGGAGGGCGGATACGGGTCCGACGTCGTCTTCCCGGGGTGGGTGGAGCAGGAGGACCTGCCGGCGGTCTACAGCCTCGCGGACCTGTTCCTGTACCCTTCACGGCTGGAGGCCTTTCCGATCCCGATCACCGAGGCGATGGCCTGCGGGACCCCCATCGTCACGTCGGACGCGAACGGCCTGGAGGAGATCGCGGGCGACGCGGCGCTGCGCGTCGATCCCGAGGATCCGGAGGCGATCTCGGAGGCGATCCACCGTGTCCTGACCGACCCCGCCCTGGCCGCGGAGATGTCGGCTCGCGGGCTCGAGCGATCCAAGCGCTTCAGCTGGGAGCGTTGCGTCCGCGAGACGCTCGAGATCCTGGAGGGCCTCGATGGATAGCGTCAGGGAAGGCGGATCGAAGCTGGTCGCCGTGATCCCGGCATACAACGAGGCCGGGCACATCGGGCCGGTGGTCCGGGCCGTCCGGGAGTTCGCTGAGGCCGTGATCGTGGTCGACGACGGATCCGGCGACTCCACCGGGGATGAGGCGCGCGCGGCCGGCGCGCAGGTGTACCGGCACCTCGTCAACCGCGGGCTGGGGGGCGGGATCGCCACCGGACTCAGGGCGGCCCTCGAAGCCGGCGCCGACATCATCGTTACGCTGGACGGGGACGGCCAGCACGTCCCTGAGGAAGTGCTGGATCTGGCAGCCCCTATCCGCAAGGGAGAAGCCGACTTGGTGATCGGTTCACGGATGCTGAATCCGGAGGGGATGCCCGTCCTTCGGCGGGTCGCCAACCGCTTCGCGAACCTGTGCACCTGGGCCCTGTTCGGGGTCCATGTCAGCGATACCCAGTCGGGGTTCCGCGCCTTGAGCCGGCGGGCGGCGGAATCCATGGACCTCCGCACGAGTCGCATGGAGGTGTCCTCGGAGATCGTGGCCGAGGCCGCCCGCCACGGATTCCGCATCTCGGAGGTGCCGATCACCGTCATCTACACGGACTATTCACTTTCCAAAGGACAGAGTTTCGGAGTCGGCCTGCAAACCCTGGCCAAGCTGATTCTGCGGAGGTCCCAATGAGCCCCATCCAGATTGTGCTGACCGCCATCTTCGGCTTTCTCATCCTGCGGGTCCTCTTGATCACGCGGAAGGGGCGGATCCGCTGGCCGGGGGCGCTGCTCTGGGCCGCCGTCTGGACGGTCGGGCTGCTGGCGGTGTGGTTTCCCGGGGCGACGACCCGGATGGCGCGGCTGATCGGGGTCGGGCGCGGAGCGGACGCGATCCTGTACCTCTCGGTCGCGCTCCTGAGCTATCTGGTCTTTCGACTCTACGTCCTTCTGGACCGGCAGGAGCAGGCGCTTACGCGCCTCGTGTCCGAGCTCGCGCTGCGGGACGGAGCGGAGGCCGAAGAGGCGGAGCCGACCTCCTGAGCTCAGGAACCCGCATCGCGCGGACATCGTTTCGCGTTTTCGCCGTCGCGATGGGGGCGGCGCACGCAGCCGCCGCCGGCCTGCATCAATCGATGAGCGAGGACGGCATCTCCTACCTCGACATGGGGGACGCGTACCTGCGCGGGGACTGGGGCATGGCGGTCAACGCCGTCTGGAGCCCCCTCTATGCGTGGGTCCTGGGCCTCGCGATGTGGCTCGTCGACCCGTCGCCCGCCTGGGAGTTCCGGCTCGTCCACGCCGTCAACTTCGGGATCTATCTGCTGGCGCTCGTCGGCTTCGAGTTCTTCTGGCGACGGCTGGGTGAGGCCGCGCGGATAGACCGGTCGGGGGAGGAGGTCGGGTTCCCGGAATGGGCGTGGATCGCGACGGGCTACTCGCTCTTCGTCTGGTCGTCGCTCTGCCTTATCAAGATCTGGACCGTCACCCCGGACATGCTGGTGGCGGCGCTCGTCTATTTCGCGGGAGGACTCCTGGTACGGATCGGCGCGAGCCGGGCGCCGAAGGCGTCGCACGCGGTGTACGGGCTGGTGCTCGGGGTGGCCTACCTGGCGAAAGCTGTCATGTTCCCGCTCGGGCTCGCGTTCCTGGCCGCCGGGGTCCTGGCCGGGAAGGATCGACGGCACGCCCTGCGCGGGACGGCGGTCGCGCTCGGCGTGTTCTTGACGGTGGCGCTGCCTCTGGTCCTGGCGCTCTCGATCTTGAAAGAGCGGCCGACCTTTGGCGACGCCGGCCGCCTCACCTACCTGCGATACGTCAACGGGGTCCCGTATCCATTCTGGCCGGCCGGCTTCGAGTCCGAAACGGGGCGGCCCGAGCATCCGACCCGGCTCGTCTTCGCCGATCCACCGGTCTACGAGTTCGCCGCGCCGGTCGGGGGCACCTATCCGCTCTCGTACGATCCTTCGTACTGGTACGAAGGGCTGCGCCCGCGGTTCGAGCTGCGGGCGCAGGCGCGCGTTCTGACGTCCAGCGCCCGGGCCTACTTCGAGCTCTTCGTCCGCCAGCAGGGCGGGTTCCTGGCCACGGTCCTGATCCTCCTCCTGATCGGCGCGGCGCATCGGGCCCGGCCGCGCTTCGACGGGCGGTGGGGCCTCACGGCGGTGGCGCTGGCCGCGTTCGGCCTCTACGCCCTGGTCTACGTGGAGGGCCGCTACGTGGCGCCGTTCGTGGTCCTGTTCTGGGCCGGGATCCTCTCCCATGTGCGGCTTCCGGACGGGGCGGAGTCGCAGAGGCTCATGCGGGTCTCGGGCGCGGTGCTCGCCCTCTTCACGCTGGTCGCCGTCGCGCAGTTCGAGGCCGGGTACGGGAGCGCCTTTCTGGGTCTCGAGCTGCCGGACGAGACCACCAACCCTGCGACCGCAACGCCGTGGCCGCCGCCCCCGCCCGCTGAACGTGTGGGCTCCCCACCGGAGATCGCCGAGGGCCTCCGGGAGCTCGGTGTTCGTCCGGGAGAATCGATCGGCTTCGTGGGGTACGCGTTCGGGGCCCATTTCGCCCGGTTGGCCGGCGTGAAGATTGTGGCTCAGCTCCACGGCCGGGATGCGCCCCGATTCTGGGAGGCGCCGGGCTCGACTCGTCAGGCGGTCCTCGAAGCCTTCGCGGAAGCGGGAGCCAGGGCGGTCATCGCGGAGCGGGTTCCACCGCACGCGTCACGGAACGGTTGGAGGAAGATTGGGGACACGAGCCACTGGGCCTACCTTCCGGCCACCGGCTCCGCGTCTCCTCGATGAACTCGGTGAGACCCGCCTCGAGCACGGCACCGGCGACCCGGCGGTGTCCCGCCGTGTTCCAGTGGGAGTCGTACGGAACGTGGTAATCGCGGATCGTCTTCTCCGGATCCCGCCCGCCGATGAACGCCGGAAACAGATCGAAGAAAGGGATCCCACGCCGGCTCGACCATGTCCGCCAGAACGTCCTCTGACGGGAGTCGAGCATCCGCCGGTAGATGTGGTCCGGCCAGGGGTAGACCGCCACCGCCATCGGCAGCTCGTGAGCGCGCGAGAGCGCGAGCAGGCTGTCCATGTAGACGGCCGCCCGGCGCAGCCCCTGCTCGCCGTAGTCCCGGTAGGCCTCCGGGTCATAGTCCCAGGCCACCCCCCTGGCGTCCAGGGCCAGCCGGTCACGACGCCGTTTTTCGTCGAGGCGCTCCTGGACGACAAGTCGAAGCGTGGCCGCCGCCTTCATGATGAGCGAGTGCTGCTGAAGGACGTGCTTGAGCTGCTCGAACGGCGGCCTGCGCGAGGTCGTCGCCGAGGTTCCCTTCTCTTCCAGGGTGACTCGAACTCGGCCGTACCGGTCGAGCCAGGCTTCGTCCGGGATGTCCGAGCCATCGAGGAAGACGACCAGCATGTCGATATCCAGCCCCAGATCCTCCAGCAGATATCGGGTCTTCCGGTAATAGATGGTGGGGGAGTAGGACACCACGCCCGCGTTGAGGACCTCGACGTCCTGCGTACGAAGCTCGCGCGCGAGGATCCCGGCGAACGTCTCCGGATAGGCGACGCCGATCCCCTCGGTGAAGGAATCACCGACCAGGAGGAGGCGAAGGCCTTCCGAGCAGAAGGGCACCTCCCGCACCCGTTCGTCGCGAAAGCCGAGGTTATTGGTCCGAAGCGGATAGCGGACCAGCCCCCAGCGGGACCAGCTGTCCACGTTCTTCCGCAGGTCGTGGTGATAGACCGGAGAGGGCGTGCGAACCGGCTCCGGAGGAGGTGCCAGGACGATGCGGTTGTACGCTTGGGCGGCCACCAGGTCCACGATCACCAGAACGACGGCAAAAAGGGCCAGGTTCTTCGTGCGCTCGGTCACTTCGCGGTCGTCCCGCGAGGAGGAGCCTTCCAGAGGAGGAAGTGGTCGGTGGCTCCGATCCTCCTCCAATTCCCGTGATGGGCGCCGGCGGGGACATTCTCGGCCACGATCGCCCGGGTCCGGGCCGAGAAGAGGGCATCGACCACCCTTCGCTGGGACTCGGCGTCGGCCCAGAACTCCGGACCAGGCTGGAAGTAGGCCTCGGCGACGATGTCCACTCCAGCCAGGCGGGCCCAGAACGCATCGTGCATCGCCGGTCCGACGTAGGCCACGGGATCTCCTACCTGAACCCCCATCCGGTGGAGGCCTTCGGCCAAGTCCGAGGGCCGTTCTCGCGGCCCGCTCGGGAAGCTCCTCACCGTCTTGACGGCATCTGTCCCGACGTTGATCGCGAACACCAGAACGATCAGCGCGGCGGCCACCGACACGAGCCGACGCGCCAGCGGTGTCTCCGGCAGACGCACTGCGGCCAGGAGCGCCGCCCATGTCAGCACGACGAAGGATGCGATGTGCCGGCCTTCCACATAGACCAGCGAGTACATGGCGATGGCGGCCAGCGCGGGCACGAGGAGGACCCACCAGGAGACGAGTTCGCGCAGCCAGCCGACCCGCCCGCGGGTCAGGCCGTACAGCAGCAGCACCGCCGCCATGGCCCCGCTCAGCTTGCGCAGGAACCATTCGTTGTAATCCCTCACGACTCGCGAAACGGCCCGCATCTGACCCCTCGGGTCGAATCGTGGTCGGAGTCCTTCCTCCCAGTAGGCCGGGTCGTACCAGGGCGAATACGTCCCCTCGACGGGTCCCCCGAACTCGTATACGGGTGGGGATTCCAGGAGCTGGCGTGTGGGATGCAAAGGCTCCCCGCTGCCCGGAGGTTCGCCACGCCAGTGCACCGAAGGAACACCGTTGACATACCAGGCATAGTTCAGCCTGGCCGCCGCACCGAGGCTCGGTCGACCCTCGCGAAAGGACAGCGCGATCAGCAGGGGTCCGACCAGAAGCGCGAAGGACCCAAAGGCAGCGAGCGTTCCGCGCCGGCTCCCGGTCGAAGCCAGACACACGCCCAGGAACACGAGCGCGACAGGAAGGAGGGCCAAACGGGCCAGACAGACCAGTCCCAGCGCCGACCCGAAGAGAAGGAAACCGTAACGACCGCGCGAATCCTCCTGCAGACGGAGCAGGTAGCCGGCGAGCGCGTAGACCAGCGCCGAGGCCAGCATGTCGGGCGTCAGCCGTTGAACGCCCACCAGCGTCAGCGACGACCAGGCGAACAGGGCGAAGCCGAGTACGGTCCAGGCAGTCCAGGAGAAGGTCATGCCGTCGGTCGCGGACGAACGAGGACTGGCAAGCCGGCGCCGCATGACCTCCCGCCAGAAGAAGAGGAAACATGCGAGGCAGAGTAGAAAGATTCCGAAGTTGACGGCGTGGATCAGCGGAAGTTCCCACGCCGCGGCAGGCCGCATGACGCGCAGCGCGAAGGCGAGGACCAGGCCGTAGAGGGGGCTCCAGTATCGGTTGATGGCCGCACCCCAGTCCCCTCTTAGATAGGCTTCACCCAATTCTATGTACGAGAGACCATCTGGATTGCTGTATGGCCGGAGGGCGCCAGAGAGAGCCTGCAAGGCCCCGAGTGCGATGCAGAGACCCATGCAGTACGCGGCCATGGGTCGTTGCAGCACTCGCCCGACTATCCCCGGTCGCGCATCGACGGGTGCGCGCTGTGTTCGCGTCCGCCGGACTGGAGGGACTCGGCATCCCTCGCCGCCAGGAACGGCCCCATCGCCAAATAGTCCAGCTTTGCCTCCAGGAACCCCCGCACGGCGTCCTCGGGGGAGCAGACGATTGGCTCCTCGTGCATGTTGAAGCTCGTGTTCACGATCGAGTTGAGCCCCGTCAGACGTTCGTAGCGCTCGAGGATCCGGAAATAGGAGGGATTGGTCTCACGATCCAGCAGTTGCGGCCGCGCCGTTCCGTCGACGTGCACGACGGCCGGCATCTCGCGCTTCATCCATTCGGTGCAGTCGAACGTGATCGTCATGAAGCGGGCCGTGTACTCGGCCCCTTCCAGATTACGGTAGCAGCGCCCGGCGCTGTCCGCGAGAGTCACGGGCGCGAAAGGCATGAACTCGGTTCTGTGGAGCCGCTTGTTCAGCCAGTCGTTCACGCTCGCGTCGGTGGCTTGATACAGGATACTGCGGTTCCCGAGCGCCCGCGGCCCGTACTCCATGGCTCCGTCGTAGCGCGCCACGATTGCGCCTTGGGCCAATAGCTCGGCGACTCGGGCCTCCAGGTCGCCGGGGCGGGCCACCGAAAGTTCCGCATCGCGGAGGGCGGTCGACATCGCCTCCTGGTCCCAGCTCGGCCCGAGATACACCTGCTCGAGCTGGGCGTCCGCGAACGGATGGGAGCTCGCCTCGGGACGACGGGCGTAGCTGCCGAAGGCCGCACCTACCCCGAGGCCGGCGTCCGTCATCGCGGGGTGGATGGTCACGCTCTCGACCTCCGGCAGCTCGTGGATCCGCTGGTTGACCTTTACGTTGGCGAACACCCCCCCGGAGAGGACCACGTGGGGAAGGCCCGTCTCACGCACCCAGCGGGCGACGAAGGCCGTCACCGCCTCCTCGAGCAGCTGCTGGATCGAGGCCGCCAGATCCTCCGGAGGGTAGGCCGGGGGGAGCGCGGCCCGGAGCTGGTCGATCGCGGCCCACAGCATGCGGCCGCCGCGGTTGACGAACCGGTCGCGCCGCGCATCGTAGTCGATGAAGCCTCGCAGGAGCTCCACGAAGCGCGGCTCCCCGTGGGCCGCGAGACCGGTGATCTTCCCCTCGTGGAGCTGCGCCTTGTAGCCCAGAATCTTGGTCACGTACGCGTAGTAGTTGCCGATGGAGTGGAACGTGGTCGTGCCATCGAGGCGGTGCAGGCTCCCCCCGCGAGCCCGATAGACCTTGGAGCAGAAGCCGTCTCCACCACCGTCGAGGGTGATCACGGTCGCCTCCGGTCGGCCGGCGGTGTAATAGGCCCCGTAGGCATGGGCGTGGTGGTGGTCGATGGTCTCGAGAGGAGCCGTGATCCCGAGCCGCCCGCGAAGGAGGCTGCGGATGCGCGACCGGTTGGGAAGCGTGGCCACGATTCGAGCCATCTGCGCGCCTTTCCAGAGGGTGTCGCTCTTGCCGAGGAGAAACATCAATCGCTGGATGGGGTCCGGAACCTGGGTGGACATGGTGACGGCTTCTGTGACGCGGCGCCCGCTGGCGGGCCGTTCGGCCAGCCAGCCGTCGAACTCGTGCGGCTCGGCGATCAGAAAGGCCCGGCGGGCTGCGTGGGCGACGACGTCGACTTCGCCCGGCCCGATGCCCCCCAGGTCGAGGACCTCGCGAATCGACTGCCACGGGAAGCCCTGGGAGGATTTGAGCCGGTTCAGCCGCTCCTCATGAACGGCGGCGACGACCCGGCCGTCTCTGACGAGCGCCGCGCCCCCCAGCGTGCCCCCGGTGATGCCAAGAATGTTCACCGCGGCTTGATCTTAGTGGGAGCGCGATAGCCAGCCACACGGTCACGGGTACGAGGACATGGGCGGGACAGCCCGGCCCGGGTAACTTCCTGATCGCTCAAGTGGATACGGGGAAGGACCTCCATGGCCGCTGGATGGCGGAGGCGCTGTCCCTTGCCCGGGAGGCGGCGGCCGGGGGGGATGTTCCCGTCGGGGCTCTGGTCGTGGTCGACGGCGAGACCGTCGGACGCGGAGCGAATCGCACCGAGGCCTGGCAGGATCCTACCGCGCACGCCGAGATCCTCGCCCTCCGCGAAGCGGCGCGCGGGCTTGGCTCCTGGCGCCTGACGGGAGCCACGCTGTACGTCACGCTCGAGCCCTGTGCGATGTGCGCCGGTGCGTGCGTCCTGGCGCGGATCGAGCGGCTCGTGTACGGCGCCGATGACCCCAAGGCCGGCATGTGCGGGAGCCTGGAGAACCTCGTCGAGGACGCGCGCCTCAATCACCGGATCGAGGTCGTCCGTGGGGTCGCCGCCGTCGAGGCCGGAAACCTGCTCAAGGAGTTCTTTCACCAGCGCCGGCGGCGGGGGACCAGGAGCCGATAGGCGAGCAGGCACGTCATGACGACGGGGAGGACGTGGATCCAGCGCCCGGCCTCCAGCAGCAGGGCCAGCAGCCACAGGATCAGGAGCACGACGAGAGCGGTCCAGAGCACGGCGCCCTAACCTCATCCGGGGCGCCGGCCGCCGCAACAGGGCGGTTGAATTCGGACGCGGTCGATGCGAGCTTCGTTCCGACAGACCGGAGGGGTGGCCGAGCGGTTGAAGGCGCCGGTCTCGAAAACCGGTATACGTGAATAGCGTATCGTGGGTTCGAATCCCACCCCCTCCGCCATACGGTCGATCAGGACGTCCGAGATCTTCGTTGCGCTTCGTCGGGCTTCGCTGCGGCGTACCAGCTCCGTACGCCTCGCTCGGCCTCCTCGCGCGCCTCGATCTCGACCGTCCTGATCGACCTCATCGATCGAGTTCTAGTCGCTCTGCACGCCTTCGTCCCTTCAACAGGGAGGAGACCCCCCTGTCGCCGGGCCGTCCGCCGTCATGATCAGCCTGTCGTTCCCGCTGATCGCCGCCTCCACGGACGAGACCGAGCCGATCCGCTCGGAGATCTTCGGGGTCGAGCGGCTCGAGCAGCACGCCCGGTCGCTCGCCGAGGCGCACGTCACCCGTCGCGAGAAGCGCCGCGGCGCCCCGCTCCTTTCCCGTCTCGAGGACAACGCCCGCGTCCTGCGCGGCTGCTATCGGTCGCTCACCGAGGCCGTCCGCCGTGACGAGGCCATCCCGCCGGCCGCCGAATGGCTGATCGACAACTTCTTCCTGGTGGACGACCAGGTCCGGTTGATCCGGGACAGCCTGCCGTCCGCCTACTACCGGGAGCTCCCCAAGATCGCCGCCGGCCACCTCGCCGGTGCTCCCCGCGTGTATGGCCTGACGTGGGCGTTCGTGGCCCATACCGACAGTCGGTTCGACCCGCACCTCATCGAGCGCTTCGTGCGCGCGTACCAGGAGCGGACGCCGCTGACGATGGGCGAGCTGTGGGCGGTGCCGATCGTGCTGCGGCTGGTGCTCATCGAGAACCTGCGGCGCATCTCCGTGCAGATCGTGCGCGCGCGGGGCGCGAGGGCCGAGGCCAACGCCCTCGCCGACCGGATCCTCGAGACGACCGGCCGCGATCCCGACGACATCCTCGAGGTCCTCGAGCCGTACGGCGCGAAGCCGCTGGACAGCCCTTTCGCCGTGGCCCTGGTGCAGCGCCTTCGGGAGAGCGACCCGGCCGTCATGCCCGCCATGGGATGGCTCGAGGAACGACTCGCCGAAACCGGGGTGACTTCGGAGGAGACCGTTCGGGCCGAGCACATGAGCCAGCTCGCCGCGCACGCAACCATCGTCAACATCTTCACCAGCCTGCGCCAGGTCGCCGCCTACGACTGGCGCGAGTTCTTCGAGAGCGTGAGCCTGGTCGAGCGGGCTCTCCGCCGCGATCCGACGCGCATCTATCCGCAGATGGACTTCGCCACCCGCGACATGTACCGGCACGCGGTGGAGGAGCTCGCGCGGGGCTCCAGGCGGGCGGAGCTCGCGGTCGCCGAGAGCGCAATCGAGATGGCCGCGCTCGACGCGGCCGAGGGCGACGACGTGGAGGTCCGCCGGCACATCGGGTTCTGGCTGATCCGGGGTGGAAGGCGTCTCTTCGAGAAGGAGCTCGGGTACCAGGCGCCCGTCTCGACCTGGCTGAGGCGGGGTTTTCTGGCGGCCGCCACCGCCGGCTACCTGGGCACGATCGCCCTCGTGAGCGCCCTCCTGGTGGCGCTCCTGGTCGTCTACCTGGCGACCCTCGGCGTCGAGGCCGTGGCCCTGGTGCTGCTCGCGGTCCTGTCGCTGGTCCCGGCCAGCGATCTCGCCATCGCCCTCGTGCAGCGAGACGTTAGCGAGCTCCTGGAACCGCGCCGGCTGCCCAAGCTGGATTTCCGCTCCGGCATCCCGGAGTCCAGCTCCACGCTGGTCGCCGTGCCTACGATGCTCACCGACGAGGAAGGCGTCCTCGCCCAGGTGGAGCGGCTCGAGCACCACTACCTGGCTACCGCCCGCGGCCACATCGCGTACGCGATCCTGAGCGACTGGCGGGACGCCGACCGCGAGAGCCTGCCTGAGGACGAACGCCTGCTGGCGGTGGCGGCGCGCGGGATCGAGACCCTCAACGCCCGCTACGGCCCGCGACCCGACGGCGGACCGCGGTTCCTCCTCCTGCATCGGAACCGGCGCTGGAATCCGGTCGAGGAGGTGTGGATGGGATGGGAACGGAAGCGCGGCAAGATCCACGAGCTCAACCGGTTCCTCCGGGGTGACCGGGACACCACGTTCATCGTCCGGGGTGACGGGCTCACCGACGTCCCGGCCCACGTCCGGTACGTCCTCACGCTGGACGCCGATACGCGGCTGCCCCTGGAGGCTGGGGAGAAGCTGGTCGGCGCGCTGTCTCACCCGCTGAACCGGCCGCGGATCGACCCCGCCCGGCAGCGGGTGGCGCACGGCTACGGGATCCTCCAGCCTCGCGTCACGCCGCTCCTGCCCGCCGCCGACGAGGTCACGCTCTACCACCGCATCTGGTCCGGCCCGACCGGCCTCGATCCGTACGTGGCCGCCGTCTCCGACGTGTACCAGGACCTCTTCAACGAGGCCTCGTACGTGGGCAAGGGGATCTACGAGGTGGACGCCTTCGAGACCGTCCTCGAGGGCCGGGTGCCCGAGAACACTCTCCTCAGCCACGACCTGTTCGAGGGCTCCTTCGCGCGGACGGGCCTGGTCACCGACGTGGAGGTGTTCGACGAGTTCCCCACCCACTACCAAACCAACGCGCGTCGGGTCCATCGCTGGGCGCGCGGTGACTGGCAGCTCCTCCCGTGGATCGTGGGCCGGCCGCCCGCGTCGAACGGCCGTCCGCCACGCTCGCTGTCGCTGATCAGCCGCTGGAAGATGATCGACAACCTGCGCCGGACCCTGTCTCCGCCTTCGACCTTCCTCCTTCTCGTCGCGGGCTGGGCGCTTCTTCCCGTATCGCCGCTTCTCTGGACCGCTTTCGTGGTGGTGACGCTGGCGATGCCGGCGGCGGTCCCGGTCCTCACCGGTCTCGTGCCGCGGCGCCGGGGGATCGCCAAGCGCAGCCATCTGAGGTCGATCGGGGCCGACGCGGCGACGGCAGCGGCCCAGGTCGGTCTGGCGGTCGTCTTCCTCGTGAACCGATCCGTTCTCATGGTCGACACGATCGTCCGGACGCTGGTCCGCATGTTCGTGACTCGCCGGCACCTCCTCGAGTGGGTCACGGCGGCTCAGGCGGGCCGGGGGGTGTCGCGGACGCTCGGTCAGGCGTACCGGGCGATGTGGCTGTCGGTGACGCTGGCGCTGGCGGTCCTGGCCCTGCTGCTCCCGCTTCGCGAGGCCGGAGTCCTCGAGGCGGTACCGATCCTGGCTCTGTGGCTCGCCGCCCCCGCCGTCGCCCTCTGGCTGAGCCGTCCGCTCAGGGACCCGACGCTCGAGGAGCTCGACCCGGAGGCCACGGCGGCCCTGCGGCGACTGGCGCGCCGCACGTGGCGCTTCTTCGAGGAGCTCGTGGGCGAGGATGACGGCTGGCTGCCTCCCGACAACCTGCAGATCGACCCCGAGCCGGTCGTCGCCCACCGGACGTCGCCGACCAACATCGGCATGTACCTCCTCTCGACGGTGGCCGCCCACGACTTCGGGTGGATCGGGACAGCCGGGCTGGCCACCAGGATCGAGCGAACGTTCGAGACCATGCACGGGCTGGAGCGCCATGCGGGCCACCTCTATAACTGGTACGACACACAGACGCTGCAACCGCTCGAGCCGCGCTACGTCTCGACCGTCGACAGCGGGAACCTGGCCGGGCACCTCCTGGTGGTCGGCCAGGCGACCCGCGATCTCGCACGCCGGCCCATTCTAGG
This sequence comes from Gemmatimonadota bacterium, assembly GCA_035687745.1. Lineage (GTDB taxonomy): Bacteria > Gemmatimonadota > Gemmatimonadetes > JACCXV01 > JAHWKZ01 > DASRVA01. The sequence goes on along the minus strand of DASRVA010000038.1, from coordinate 13,247 downwards.
CGAGCAGGCGCGGGCCGGGATCGGGGACGCGTTCGCGCTGGCCCGGGAGGCGGCGCGGACGCCGGCCGGGGCGCTCCGCACGGGGACCGTCTCGCGCCACGACCTGGAGGAGTCCCTCCAGCTCCTGGCCGAGGCGCTGGCCGAGGATCCGGGAACCCCGGCGGACTGGGCCTCCCTCCTGGGGAGAATCGAGGAGGCGGCGGCCACCTTGACCGACGTCGCCGAGGTCCTGGTCGAGGAGAACGCCGCGGGAGCCGCCGAGCTGCAGGCGTGGTCCATACGGGTGGCGGATGCCGCGGCCTCGCACCGGCAGGACCTTCGTGCGGTTGCCCCGTGGGGGGAGATCCTCTCGGGGGATGTGCCGGCATGGCTCATGGGAGAGGCGGAGCGTCGCCAGCGTTGGCAGCGCGCCCTCGAGGCCCTCTCGGTCGTCCCGTCGCCGGCCGCCGTGAACTTGATCGCCCGCACCGCCGAGACCGAGCTGACCGGGCTGGCCGAGACGCTTGGCGACTCGACGGACCTCGAGGTCCTGGCCGCCCGCGGCTGGCTGGAGTCGGTGCTGGGGGCCGTTCGACGGGGGCGCGAGTCGGCGGCCACGCTCGTCGACCGGCTGGACGGCCTGGCCGGGACCGCGGAAATGCGGGTGGAGGAGACCGACTTCAGGCTCCTGTACGACCGTGATCGGGAGCTCTTCGCGATCGGCTACCGGCCGCTGGAGGGCCGGCTCGACAATGGCTACTACGACCTGCTCGCCACCGAGGCCAGGCTGGCGAGCTTCGTCGCCATCGCCAAGGGTGACGTCCCCGTCGAGCACTGGTTCCGCCTGGGTCGTCCGGTCACGCCGGTGGGCCGCGACGCGGCGCTCATCTCGTGGTCGGGCTCGATGTTCGAGTACGTCATGCCGTACCTGGTGTTGAAGGCGCCGGCCGGCACGCTCCTCGACCGCACCCAGCGGCTGGTCGTCCGCCGACAGATCCAGTACGGCGCGGAGCGCGGCATTCCGTGGGGAGTGTCGGAGTCCGCCTACAACGGGCGCGACCTCGCCCTCACCTACCAGTACTCCCACTTCGGGATCCCCGGGCTGGGGCTGACGCGCGGTCTCAGCGAGGATCTCGTCGTGGCGCCGTACGCGACTTCCCTCGCGGCCATGATCGCCCCGCGTGACGCGGTCCGAAACCTGGAGCGGCTGGTCGCTCAGGGAGCCGTGGGCACCTACGGCCTATACGAGGCGCTCGACTACACGCCCGTCCGGCTTCCCAAGGACCAGGAGTTCGAGATCGTGCGCGCCTACATGGCGCATCACCAGGGGATGACGATCGCGGCGATCGACAACGTGGTCAAAGACGGGGTTCTGCGCGAGCGATTCCACGAGGTGCCGATGATCGGGGCCGCCGAGCTCTTGCTTCAGGAGCGGGTTCCGCGCGACGTGGCGGTGGCCCGCCCGCGTCCTGAGGAGGTCAAGTCCGTCCGCCACGTGCGCGAGATCGTGCCACCGGCGATACGCCGGTTCCGTACGCCGCACACCCGCGTCCCGCGGACCCACGTGCTCTCGAACGGCCGTTACAGCGTCATGCTCACCAACGCGGGTTCCGGGTACAGCCGGCACCTGGAGGGCGCGGTCACGCGGTGGCGCGAGGATCCGACGCGGGACGGATGGGGGCAGTGGCTGTACCTGCGTGACACGGTCAGCGGCGAGGTCTGGTCCGCCTGCTACCAGCCGACCGCGGTCGAGCCGGAGCACTACGAGGTCCTCTTCTCGGAGGACCGAGCCGAGATCCATCGGCTCGACAGCGCGATCTGGACGTCCCTAGAGGTGATCGTAGCGCCCGAAGACGACGGCGAGCTGCGGCGCCTCACCATAAAGAACCTGGGCGGGCGTCCGCGGGAGATCGAGATCACGAGCTATGCCGAGCTGGTGCTCGCGCCGCCGGCGGCGGACGACGCGCACCCGGCCTTTCAGAACCTGTTCGTGCAAACCGAGTTCGTCCCCGCCCTGGACGCCCTCGTCGCCACGCGCCGGCCGCGCGAGGGAGACGACCCCGAGGTGTGGGCCGCCCACGTCGTGGCGGTCGTGGGCGGCGAGACCGTGGGCACACTCCAGTGCGAAACCGACCGGGCGCGGTTCCTGGACCGGGGCCACGGGGTCAGACGCCCGAGCTGCGTGTTCGAGGGACGGCCGCTCTCGAACACGACAGGGTCCGTGCTGGATCCCATCCTGAGCCTCCGCCGCACCGTCCGCCTGCAGTCGGGCGAGTCGGCGCGGCTGACGTTCTCGACCCTGGTCGCGGAGAGCCGTGACCAGGCGCTGGCCCTGGTCGACAAGTATCGCGAGCCGGCCACGTTCGAGCGTGAGGCGGCGCTGGCCTGGACCCAGGCCCAGGTCCAGCTCCAGCATCTCGGTGTCGAGGCCGACGAGGCGCACCTCTTCCAGCGCCTCGGCAGCCGGATCCTCTATCTCGACCCCGTCCTCAGGCCGGCGTCGAGCACGCTCTCCAGGAATCCGCGCGGCCAGGAGGCGCTGTGGGGGTTGGGGATCTCGGGTGACCGGCCGATCGTCCTCGTCCGGATCGACCACCTTCGCGACCGGGAGATCGTGCGCCACCTGATCCGCGCGCACGAGTACTGGGGCATGAAGGGAATGGCCGTCGACCTGGTGATCCTGAACGAGCACCCGCACACCTACGCCGAGGAGCTCCAGGACTGGCTGGATCGAAGCGTCCGCGTGAGCCAGTCCAGCGCCCGCCACGAGGTCCACGCCGGACACGGCGAGATCTTCGTTCTGAGAGGCGACCAGATCTCCGACGAGGACCGGCTCTTGCTCAGCGCGGTGGCGCGCGCGGTGCTCCTCAGCCATCACGGGTCGCTGGCCGAGCAGATCGAGGCGGCGCTCCGGGAGGACACCGACGCCGCGCCGCCATCCCGTCCGCGGGTGCGTACGCCGGCCCTGTCCGTGCCGCCGCCCCGCCCCCGGCTCTCCTTCTTCAACGGCCTGGGCGGCTTCGCCGAGGCCGGGCGGGAGTACGTCACCATCCTGGGGGAGGGGCAGTGGACGCCGGCGCCATGGATCAACGTGATCGCGAACCCGGGGTTCGGTTTTCAGGTGTCCGAGGCGGGGGCGGGCTTCACCTGGGCGGTCAACAGCCGCGAGAACCGGCTGACACCGTGGTCCAACGACCCCGTCTCCGACCCCGTCGGCGAGGCGCTCTACCTGCGGGACGAGGACACGGGGACGTTCTGGACGCCGACGCCGCTGCCGATCCGCCAGTCGACGCCCTATCAGGTGGCCCACGGGCAGGGTTACAGCCGCTTCGAGGTCCAGTGCCACGAGGTGGCGACCCGGCTCGTCCAGTTCGTGCCGATCGACGACCCGGTGAAGATCTCGCGGCTGACGCTCCGCAATCTGTCGGATCGTCCCCGGCGGCTCTCGGTGACCGCCTACGTCGAGTGGGTGCTGGGGGTCCAGCGGGAGAAGAGCGCGCCCACGGTCGTGACCTCGGTGGACGAGGAGACGCGCGCCCTGACCGCGTGGAACCGATGGAACCCGGTGTACGCGGAGCGGGTCGCCTTCGCCGACCTCAGGGGACAGCAGGACGAGTGGACGGCCGATCGGGGCGAGTTCCTGGGCCGCAACGGCACGCCGCGCCACCCCGCGGCGATGGCCCCCGGCCGGCCGCTCTCCGGCCGCGTCGGGGCGGGGTGGGACCCGTGCGGCGCGCTTCGGCGGTATCTGACCCTCGCCCCGGGGGGGACGGCGGAGGTGGTCGTCCTGCTCGGGCAGGGCCGTGACCGGGAGGACGCGCGGCGCCTGATCGCCCACTACCGGACCGCGGACCTGGACGCCGTGCTCGCGGCCGTCGAGAAGTGGTGGGAAGACGTCCTGGGAGCGCTCCAGGTCCGCACCCCAGACTACTCGATGTCGATCATGCTCAACCGCTGGCTCCTGTACCAGGCGCTGTCATGCCGGACCTGGGCGCGCTCGGCCTTCTACCAGTCGGGCGGGGCCTACGGGTTCCGCGACCAGCTCCAGGACGTGGCGGCGCTGGTCGTGGCGCGCCGCGAGATCGTTCGCGAGCACCTGTTGCGGGCGGCCGCCCATCAGTTCGAGGAAGGGGACGTCCTCCACTGGTGGCATCCGCCGACGGGGAAGGGCGTCCGGACCCGGATCACCGACGACCGGGCGTGGCTGCCCCTGACCCTTCTCCACTACCTGGCGGTGACTGGCGACGAGGAGATCCTGGGCGAGGACGTCCCGTTCCTGACCGGGGAGCCGCTCGCGGAGGGGGAGGACGAGCGATACTTCGTCCCCGAGATCTCCGGGGAGACCGGGAGCCTCTACGAACACTGCGCCCGGGCACTGGACGTCAGCCTCGGGCTCGGGCCGCACGAGCTGCCGCTGATCGGCACGGGCGACTGGAATGACGGGATGAACCGGGTCGGGGAAGAGGGCCGCGGGGAGAGCGTATGGCTGGCCTGGTTCCTCCTCCTCACGCTGCGGGGATTCACGGGCCTCGCCGGCCGGCGCGGGGATCTGGAGAGGGTGGAGCGGTGGGGGGCGTACGCCGAGCGGGTCGAGCTCGCCCTCGAGGAACACGGCTGGGACGGAGACTGGTACCGCCGCGCGTACTTCGACGACGGCACGCCGCTCGGCTCGGCGACCAACGAGGAGTGCCGCATCGACTCGATCGCCCAGTCGTGGGCGGTTCTGTCCGGGGTGGCGCCGCGGGACCGTGCCGCCCACGCCATGAAGGCGGTCGAGCAGTATCTGGTCCGGCGCGGGGACGGGCTCGTGCTTCTGTTCACGCCACCGTTCGACCAGACCCCTCTCGACCCCGGCTACATCAAGGGGTACGTGCCGGGGATCCGCGAGAACGGCGGACAGTACACGCATGCCGCGATCTGGTCGGTCATCGCGTTCGCCGAGCTCGGGGACGGCGACAAGGCGGCCGATCTGTTCTCGATCCTCAACCCCATCAACCACGCCTCCACCCGGGCCGGGATCCATCGCTACAAGGTCGAGCCGTACGTGGCGGTGGCCGATGTCTACGCCGAGCCGCCTCACGTGGGTCGCGGTGGCTGGACCTGGTACACGGGGTCCGCAGGCTGGATGTACCGCGCCGGTGTCGAGTGGATCCTGGGCTTCCGGCTGCGTGGCTCGACGCTGCACCTCGACCCGTGCATCCCGCGCGACTGGTCTGGGTTCGAGGTGTCCTTCCGGTACCATTCGTCGCGCTACGAGATCGAGGTTCGCAACCCCTCGGGCGCCATGCGCGGGGTCCGCGAAGTCCGGGTCGACGGCGAGGGGCTGCCGGAGGCCGGGATCGGGCAGGGCCCCGCGCGGTCGGGCGCGGTCATTCCGCTGGTCGATGACCGACGGACCCACGTCGTGCAGGTGGTTCTCGGCTGACCGGGACGCTTGGTGCGGCCGCGCCGACGCCTTACCTTCTTTTCCGTGCGGAGAGGTGTCCGAGCGGTCGAAGGAGCGCGACTGGAAATCGCGTAGACGTTAACAGCGTCTCGCGGGTTCGAATCCCGCCCTCTCCGCCACTCATCCCACCGGCCTGCGTCGGAGGCCGTTGGATGATGGGACGAGCTTTCACGACCACGAAGCGAAGGCAGGTGACCATGACCCCGTTGGACGCCCGGGTGCCCGCAAACCCCGTCGGATGGGTCCTTCCGGCGATCGTCTTCTCGGTAATCGCTTGCGGCGGCCCCTCGGTCTCGGACCCGATCCCGAACGGGCCTGACCCCAACGGGGGAGGGCGGCCCGAAGCCGTCCTGGTCGGGGCAGGGGACATCGCCAGCTGCGACGTGGACGAGGACGAGGCTACAGCCAAGCTCCTGGACGGCATCGAGGGGACCGTCATGGCGGTCGGCGACATCGCGTACCAGAGTGGAACCCGGGAGGAGTTCGCGAATTGCTACGAGCCGACGTGGGGACGGCACAAGTCGCGCACCCGTCCCGTACCGGGCAACCACGACTACCGCACCGAAAATGCCGCGCCCTACTTCGAGACCTTCGGTGCGCGGGCCGGCCCAAGAGATCTGGGGTACTACAGCTATCAGCTTGGATCGTGGCGCATTCTCGCGCTCAACAGCAATATCGACGTGGGGAGGAACTCGCCCCAGGCGCAGTGGCTGCTGCAGGACCTCGCAGCCAATCCCACCCTCTGCGCGCTCGCCTACTGGCATCATCCGTTGTTCTCCTCCGGGGAAAAGGGAAACTTCGGTCAGATGCGAGACTTCTGGAGACTTCTGGACGCTGCGAGCGTGGATGTCGTTGTCACGGCGCACGACCACGATTACGAGCGTTTCGGGCCCCAGAACGCGCAGGGAGTGGCCGATCCGAACGGGATCCGTTCCTTCGTCGTCGGGACCGGGGGAGACACACTTGACGCCTTCGTCGACGTAAAGCCCAACAGCGAGATCCGCAATGCCACCACCCACGGCGTGCTCATGCTGGAGCTGTTCGCGGGGCGCTACGAGTGGGAATTCCTGCCGATTGCAGGAGGGACCTTCAGTGATGGAGGCCGGGCTGAGTGCATGCCGTGAGTTCGCGTCTGGAGGACCTCCAGTCGTCGAACCCGGATCCCGAGCCGTCGGCGAGAACAGCCCTGCGGCGGCGGGGGAGAAGGCTGCTGCGACGCAACAAGAGGTATCTGTACAGGGTCCGCATGCCGCTTCGGTTGTTGACGGCGGGCGCCCGGACGCTTCCCCGGTTTCTGATCATCGGCGCCCAGCGTGGAGGAACGACATCCCTATACACGTACTTGTCCGAGCACCCGCAGGTTCTCCGCGCCGCGAGGAAGGAGATCCATTTCTTCGATCGACACTTCCACGAAGGAGAGACATGGTACCGTGCGCATTTTCCCCTGGAGTCCACCATGGCCCGGAGGGAGAAAGCCGTCGGAAAGCCGGTTCTGACTGGCGAGGCAACGCCCTACTATCTGTTCCATCCGGACGCTCCGCGGAGAATAGCCTCCACTCTTAGCGGCGTACGCCTGATCGCCCTGCTGCGGGATCCCGTCGCGAGGGCCTACTCGCATTACAATCTGACCGCGGGGGAAGGTCTGGACCGCATGTCGTTCGAGGAGGCCGTGCGGTGGGAACAGGAACGTCTGTTGCGTGCGATGGAGAACGGGACGGATATCGGAGCCTGTTACGGGAGCCGCAATCATATGCGTCACTCGTACCTGGCGAGAAGCATTTATGTATCGCAGCTCAAAATCTACTTTGATCTGTTCGATCGCCGGAACGTGCATGTTGCGAGCAGCGAGGATCTCTTTCGGAGCACCCAGGCCACGTACGATAGGGTCCTGAACTTCCTGGGACTCGAACCCCATGTGCTGAAGAGCGCTCAAATGCGGAACATCGGCTTGTACGGCCGCGCGAACCTGAAGGGGCTCGACGCGACCTTGATCGGCTCGCTCCGGACTTTCTTTGCTCCATTCAACAGGAGTCTCTACGAGCTGGTGGGTACGGATTTCCACTGGGATGAGTAGTGTCCGAGACGTGCGGCTGGAACTCGCGCAGACGTGAACCGAGCCGCGCGGGTACGAACCCCGCCTCCTCCGCTCCCTCCTCGCCCCCGTCCGGCTCGCCCTTTGCGTAGATCCGCGGGATGACCCGGAAGCGCGCATTGGTTCGCGAAGAGGCTCCTTCGACCGCGCCAGCGGCGGACCTCCGAGCGGTCGCAAAAGGCAGCATGATTCAGTTCGTCGGCACGGCGTCGAGCCGGGCCGCGGGCCTCCTCTTCGTGGCGATCGCGATACGGCTTCTGGGAGCGGCTGGCTTCGGCGTCTACCGGCAGATCGCACAGCTTCTCATGATGACGAGCATGGTCGCGACGCTGGGTTTCGACGGTGCCCTCCTGAGAAGTGTCGCCCAGGCGCGCGCGCGAGGTTTGTCGGGCGCTGTCAGGAGCGCCACGCGGACGGCCGTCATGACCGTAACGATCGTCTCCCTGGTCCTCTTTCTCGCTTTTTTCTTCGCCGCCGTTCCCATCGCCGGTGTGTTCGCCGATCATCCCTCTCAGCAAGGCGAGATGGCGTTCCTGCTGCGGCTCGGCGCCGGCTTCGTGCCGGTTTTCGCGCTGGCCAAGGTGCTCAGCACCGGGACGATGGGATTCAAGACGGTCGTGCCCTCGGTCATGGTAGCGGACGTTCTCCAGCCCGTCTCGCTTCTCCTGCTCTCGACCCTGGCCATCGTGGCCGGCTACGGCGTGGCGGGAGCCGTGGGAGCCCTGCTCGCCAGCGCCCTGGTCGCTCTCGTTGCCGCCGTGTGGTTCTTCCGGCGTCTGGTCCCGGAGGAACGGCGTCATCCTCATCCAACCTCTTCATTCCGGTCGATGGCCAGCTTCGCCCTCCCGCGCGCAGGTTCCCGCGCCCTGCGATGGGGGAGCATCGGGACTCTCCTTCTGGGCATCTTCGGGACCGATCGTGAGGTCGCGCTCTTCGCCGTTGCCATTTCCCTCCAGGGGATCGTTCTCGTCTTCCCCCAGGCGTTTCTGAGCATCTGGCAGCCCATCGTGGTGGACTTCGTGGAGCGCAAGGAAACGGAGCGGCTCGGGACGATCTACCAGACCGTCAACCGGTGGGTCGCGAGCTGCTCCTTCGGCTTCATCGTCGCCCTCGTGGTGCTTCCGGAGCCGTTCGTACAGGTCCTGGGCGGAGGGGCCGTCGAGGAGGCGACCCTGCTGACCTCGATCATCGCCTTGGGTACGCTCGTTCAGGTAGGTACGGGTCTCTGTGGAATGCTGGTCACGATGGCGGGGTATCCGGTCACCAACCTCGTGAACTCCATCGGCATCTGGACCCTGTATGTGGTCGCGGCCTGGCTCATCGTGCCCAGTCACGGGATGGTAGGCATGGCCGTCATCCATGCCGTCGCCGGAGCGCTCAGCAATGTCGTGATGGTCGTGGCAGCAAAATGGCTGACGGGTCTCCAGCCGTTCGGCCGCAGCTTCCTCAAGCCGATCGCCGCGACATGCGTCGCCGGGCTCGTGCTCTTGTGCTGGCGGTTGCTGGTCGAGCGCAGCCTCCCCTTCGACCTGCTCGGTCTAGCCCTGGGCGGCGCCACGTACTGCGGGAGTCTGTGGGTGACGGGCATGGACGCCGAAGACCGGATTGTGTACGAGCGCATCCGGGCGCGGCTGAGGGGTCTTCTGAGGGCCCGTTGACGCACGAGGATCGTGACCTGAACGAATCCCTGAACGAAGCGCGCACTCTGCCGCCGGCTCCAAGGTCAACTGGCGCCTGGCCTCTCGGGGCTGTCGTCCTGGTGGCCCTGGGGCTGCGGCTGTTTGAACTCGACGCCCAGAGCCTGTGGGTGGACGAGGTCATCACCTGGAAGGGCGCCAACCTTCCCTTGGAGGATCTCCTGAGCCTCCGAAGCTATTATGCCATGGCCCATTCCCTCTACTTCGCGATGATGCACGGGGTGATCTCGCTGTTCGGGGATGGGGAGATGGCGCTCAGGCTGCCGTCGGTCCTCTTCGGGGCCGCAAGCGTTCCGCTCCTCTACCTGATAGGAAGGGACTGGTTCGGACACCGTGTCGGCCTGGCCGCCGCGCTGCTCCTCGCGGTCTCGCCGCTGCATCTCTACTACAGCCAGGAAGCCCGGCCGTACGCAGCGGTCGTCTGCTTCGCCCTCGCCTCGATGGTCTGCCTCAACCGCGTGCTCGAGGGACGAAGGTGGTTCGGCTGGCAAGTGGGCTTCGCTGTGTCTTTCGCGGCGATGTTGTTCTGCCATCCGATCGCCCTCGCTTTCGTGTTGACCATCGTGCTACAGATAGTCCTCGTGCAGGAGCGTCTGAACCTCGCGCCGGTGCGAGGCGTGCTGATCGGAGCCGGGGTGGCCACGGCCGCGCTCCTCCTCGTCCTGGTCGCTTTACCACCGATCCGCCCGGTCGCCGTCGAATCGCGGGGGCTTGCCGCGCTGCCGTACACGGTCTGGGCGTTCTCGGTGGGCTATTCCCTCGGGCCCTCGGTTCGAGCCCTGCACACCACCGAGCCCATGCGGGTCGCTCTTCAGCACGCGCCGCTGATCGCCGGCGTGCTTCTCCTGACGGGGGGGCTCGTGCTCCTGGGGGCGATGGGTGTCTGGCGTCAGAGTCGGGTCCGGCTCGCGATTCTCCTGGTGTGGCTAGTAGGACCCATCGGATTCGTGGTGGTCGGGGCTGCGGTAACCGGGCATCCCTACAACGTGCGCTACGTGATCCCGGCTTTCCCGGCATTCCTTCTCCTCCTTGGTTGCGGGATCGAGTCGATCCGATGGGACAAGGCAAGGGCCGTGGCATGGACGGCCGTCGTGGCCGTCTGCGCGGTCTCCGTATCGAACTACTTCACCTCGCCAACCTACGCCAAGGACGATTACCGGTCCGCCGTCGAGGTCCTTGCGGCCCGCGCCCGTCCCGGTGAGGTGGTCCTCGTGAACGAAGCGTATACGCAGATCATGCTCGACTATTACGATCCCGGACCCGTTCACGTGGTGGGGTTCCCCTTACCCCACACCGGCAGGGACTGGGAGCGCGCCAAGGCCGATCTGGACAGGCTGACGGAGGGAAGGAGGCGATTGTGGCTCTTGCTCGGGCGGCCAGGTCCCAATCGACTGGGTACACGAATCCCCGGCTACCTGGATCATCGGTTCGAGCGCGGGGCCGACTTGAGCTGGTCGGGAACGCGGCTCCTCCTCTACCGCTCTCCAGGCGGCCGATGAGAAGGAATTGGAAGGCCGGGCTCCGCGAAGCCGTCGGCCGGGTTGCGCGCGACAGCCCGTTGGTTCGACAGCTCGAGCGAGCTCTTTACAGGGTGAATCCCGAGCCCATTATCGTGCTCGGCAACCAGAAGGCTGGTACCTCGGCGATAGCTCATCTGCTCGCGGACTATTGCGGTCTCTCCAAGAGTGTCGACATCCCCGAGCTCTGGCCGCCGGCGATCGTTCGTATCCTGAATGGGGAGGACAGTCTGGCGGCTCTGGCGGGGCGACATCCCCGACCTTTTTCGCGCGATCTGATCAAAGAGCCCCACCTCACGTTCGTGGTTCCGCAAGTGACCGAACTTTGGCCACGCGCCCGGTGTGTCTTCGTCGTTCGGGACCCTCGAGCGAACATCCGAAGCATTCTCAATCGACTCAGAATTCCGGGGGACCTGACGGATTTCGAGGTCGATGATTCGGCCATGCCGGAGGCCTGGAAGCCGATCTTCGATCCCAGGATATGGGGAACGGACGACCACCACTATATCGGGGTGCTCGCGGACCGGTGGCGTCTGGCGGCCCGGGCTTACCTTCAGCAACGGGAGAGAATGGTGCTGGTGCGGTATGAGGATTTCATCGCCGCGAAGGTCCAGGTCATCGAGAGGATTGCCGGGGAAGTCGGCCTGGCGGCGGTCAAGGACATTTCCGGGAGCGTGGACGTTCAGTACCAGCCTCAGGGGGACCATTCCGTCCCCCTGGAGAGGTTCTTCGGAGAGGTCCACCTCAGGATGATTGATGAGATTTGCCACGAAGAAATGCGCTTCTTCGATTATCGTCCCATTTGACCGGGAAGTCCGGTCTTTCCGATTCCCTCGGCCGGCGCTACCTTCCATAGGGTTTCAAAGGCGCGCGGAAGAAGGTCCGCGGCGACCCCAGGCCGGTCCCGCCCGAGCAAGCTCCCGCGCGGGAACTTTTGGCCCCAGGCCACAGTATCCTGAGAATCCGGGTGGCATTGGTCGCGAACGCATAGAGTTCCTACTGTTTGGCATTGAGCTTGCACCGCAGCCGTTAAAGCCGGGTTGAAGGAATGGGCTCGGGCAGGTACGCGAACATATAGAGCGCCAGGAAGGTATCCCGACCATGATCGCCCCTGAGGAAAACGGCCCGAGCCTTCCTCCCGCCCATGCCTTTCGGCACTTGCCGGCTTCGTCGGATGGCCCCGCCGTCTACGTGCCGGTGGCTGCCGAGCCTGACGAGTCGGTCGTCGATCTCACGGGCATTGCCGCGATGCTGTGGCGGCGCAAGTGGACGATCGGCCTGTTTACGATCCTCGCCCTGGCCGTAGCGGCCTGGCTGACCCTCCGGATGCCCGAGGTGTTCGAGTCGACGGCGACGGTTCTCATTCAGGAAAGGCCACGCAGCAACGAATCCGCCCTCGAGGTGCTCGAGGGAGTCGGCACCACGGACAACCCGGTCGAAACGGAGATCCGGCTCATTACCAGCGGGCGGGTCCTCCAGCCCGTCGTCCAGAAGCTGTCTCTTCATGTTTCAGTGGCGACGGAGGACGAGATCCTGCGGCCTCAGGACGCGTTCACGGCCTTCAGCGCCGATTCGACGGCGTCTCCTGCGTCCTACCTTGTCGTCAGCGACGAACGGGGAGGGTACAGGATCGAGGACGGGCAGTCAGGGGAAGTCATCGCCCGGTCGAGTGAGGCGATGGGGGATGGCCTGGCTCGTGTGGAGTTCGGCGGTGTGAACCTGGGGATCGCCCCGGACGATGCGGGAATCGGCGGCGTGGTGAACGTCGGATCGGTCATCAACTCGGCGGCGGGCGTGCGAGGCAGTATCAGGGCGGCGACGGTCAGCCAGGATGCGAATCTGGTGATGATCACCTGCGCAGCGAACCGAGCAGAGGACGCGCAGAGCCTCTGCGGAGCCGTTTCTGAGTCCTACATCCGGCTTCGTTCGCAAATGGAGCGGGCCAACGCGGAGGCAGCGGCGACGTTTCTCCGTGGTCAGGTGGAGGAAGTTGGGAGGCGCCTGGCGGCCGCGGAAGACTCGCTGGGTGCCTACGAGGAGCGCAATCTGGCGATAGCGCTCGACCAGCGCGCCTCGTCCGCAGTCAACCAGTACTCGGCGCTGAAGCTCGAACGAGAACGGTTCGAATCGGAGCGCACCGCGCTGGCCGGGTTGCTCCGGGAGCTCGATCAGCCAGGAGGCGATGGAAGCAAATATCGCGACCTCGCCACGTTCCCCGGTTTCGCGGGAGGTGGGAACCCGGTCGTCTCGAGGCTGATGCAGAACCTGATCGAGTTGGAGGACCGGCGCAGCCAGCTTGCGATCACACGCACGGACCGAAACCCCGACATCGTCGCGATTGACGCCCGGATCGCGGAGGTGGAGGATCAGTTACGTTCGTACGGTACGAGCTACGAGCAGTCCCTCGGGAAGCAGGTCTCGGCACTCGAGGGCGCCATGGGTCGTACGCAGGGCCAACTCTCGGGGATTCCCACCAAACAGGTCGCCGCGGGGAGGCTGCTGCGACAGGTCAACCT
>DASRVA010000037.1:0-13978 GCA_035687745.1 Gemmatimonadota bacterium | reverse complement strand
CGGGAAACGAATCACCGTTGTCCCGGCGGGCGAACAGTGGCCCGATGGCTCGCTGCGTCCCGCGATAGAGGATGTCGTTGGCGCGGGAGCAATCATCAGGCAACTGGAAGGGCGGCTTTCGCCGGAGGCGAAGGTCGCTGTGGCGGCGTTCGAATCCCTCAGCGATTCGCTGCAGGAGACAATGCTTTCATGTTCGTCGGGCCGGGAACTGTCAGAACGCGGCTTTGCCGTCGATGTCGAACTCGCCGCACAACTGGATGTGAGCGAGATCGTCCCTGTGCTTGAAGGAGAGGCGTTTGTAGCGACTAAGACGGCCGGAGTTGTCGCGCCTCACCTTGCGTAAGCCTCTCCGTTGACTTACACTGAACCACATGGTTCAGTTACAGCCAGCCCGCCTGAATGCCTCGTTCGCCGCGCTCGGGGACGCCACCCGACGCGGCATCCTGGAGCGGCTGGGGCATGCGGACGCTTCGATCACGGAGCTTGCCGAGAAGTTCCGTATGACCCTCACGGGCATCAAGAAGCACGTCGGTGTCCTGGAGCAGGCGGGGCTCGTCACCACGGAAAAGATCGGGCGGGTGCGGACGTGCAGGCTCGGATTGCGCCGGCTGGAGGAAGAGGCGGCATGGATCGAGAGGTACCGTCGGCTCTGGGACGTGCGCTTCAACGAGTTGGACAGGATCGTTGACGAACTGAAACGGGAGAAAAACGTCGATGGAAAAAGAAAGCGACCGTGAGCCCGCCACCATGAAGAACCCAACAACGGTAGAACGAACGTCCGAGCGTGAGCTGGTCGTCACGCGCACCTTCAACGGCCCCGCGCACATCGTGTTCGAGGCCTGGACCAGGCCCGAGTTGCTCCGGCGGTGGTGGGCGCCGAAATCGTTTGGGATATCCTTCATTTCCTGCGAGGCCGATGTCCGCACGGGGGGCACGTACCGTTTCGTTTTCAGCCACTCTGCCTCCGAGGAGCCCATGGCGTTCTTCGGCAGGTATATCGAAGTGGCGCCCGACTCGCGCATCGTCTGGACGAATGAGGAAAGCGCCGATGGTCCCGTTTCCACGGTGACCTTCGAGGAAAAGGACGGCAGGACGCTACTGGTCCTGCGCGAACTCTATCCCTCCAGGCAAGCCCTCGACGACGCGATCGCTTCTGGAAGCACCGGCACGAGTGCCGCACCCGAGCAGTTCGAGCTGTTGGACGAGCTCCTCGTCACCTTGGTGAGACCATGAGAAAGCCCCGACCATTGCGGGTCCTCGTCGCCGCTGCCTTTGCCGTGTCCGCGCACACGACGACGGCGCATGGACAAGCCATGCGCACACCAGAATCGATGGGTTATGCCAAAGTCAACGGCGTCGAGCTGTACTAATCAACGCGGCGACGTCGTCGGCGAAGACCTCGAACGACCACGGCCGGCTGCTGTCCTTGCTCAAACCGTGGCCCCGGGCATGTAGCGCGACGACCTTGTGCGCCTTGGCCATTTCCGCCAGCGGCGTACCGAACATCTCCGAAGGAGTGACGCCCCCGTGCAGCATGATCAGGGGTGGGCCGTCACCGTGAACCTCATATCCAGAATCCGATCGATCACGGCGCGCTGTGTAAGGAAGGCGACGATGCGCATCTCCGCGCCGCATGTGGGGCAGCGGAGCGGATCGACTTCGAAGATCTGCCGTAACAGTTCGGCCCAGCGCCGGCGCGCTTCTCGGAGAGCGCACCTGGCGCTCCGAGGCGTCGTACTCCAAGCGCTCAAGCGCGACGGGATTGCGCGCGCAGTACCGCGCGAGCCGAAGCGCGAAGGCCATGTCGCCATCGGGCACGAGCACGGCGTCGTGCACGTGAAAGCCCGAGTGGGGCCAGGCCAGCATCGCCTCGGCGTCCTCGCGCTCGAAGAGCCCGCGGCGCACGAAGAGCCGCAGCACTGCGCGGCGGAAGGCCTCCGTGAGCTGGGCCGTGTCGTGCGCGGGCCAAGGCACGAACGTGCCTGCGCGCCGCGGTCTAACGGTGCTTGCTGCTGACGAGCGGCTTGCGGAAGCTCGCTACGCTCGCGATGATGTGACCGCTCGCAGCAGAAGCTGGCGTTAGGCGGCTGAATAGCCGACCGTTTACCTTCCTCACTGTCAACATATGGACCTAGTCATGGCCTTCTAATACCTCAACGGCCTAAGGCGGCAAAACATGGCATCCGTTCGCTACATTGTTAACGACATTGACAAATCTGTGGAGTTCTATCGAGATCGTCTCGGCTTCTCTGTCGAGATGCATAACTCTGGAAAGTTCGCATCTCTGAAACGTGATGAACTAAACCTTTTCTTAAACGCTCCCGGCGCAGGAAGCGCGGGCAAAGCCGGTGGAAATCCAGAACCTGGCGGCTGGAGCAGGTTCATGATCATTACTAAGGATCTGGATGGAATGATCGCCGACCTGAAGAAGTCTGGCGCGAAGTTTCGCGGCGATATAGCAGCGGGTGCGGGGCGTCAGATTCTGCTTGAGGACCCTTCCGGCAATGTCGTTGAACTTTTCGAATATGTCGAGAAGGGCCAGTAGAGTTGCAGCCGCTAATAATTCATCAAGCCGACGCCGCCTCGCGGCGCGGCTTGATTCAGGCGTTCGGCCGCTCCCAGAGGGTCCCAGTGCGCGTCAGGCGTTCTCCATCGAGTCCTTTGCAGGCCTGAGCCTACGATGCATCGTGTCCGTCAAGAGGATCTCCCGTTCCGTGGCAGCTGGCACCACTTCGTGGGTGCCGATCAGGGTGATACGAGTGTCTCCGTGTTCCTCTTTCAAGGTCCGCCCGGGAACGGGCCCGGCCCGCACCGCCACCGTACGACGAGATCCAGTTCATCCGGGAAGGTCGGGCCCGGTACACCGTCCACGGCCAGACGTTCGAGGCCGGTGCCGGCGACATCCTGGTCATCAAGGCGGGCGAGGTACACAGCTTTCAGGCGATTGGTGAGGGGCAGCTCGTGCAGCTCGACGTGCATGTTAACCCGACGTTTGTCCAGGAGAACCTGCCCGAGCCAGGCGGGTCGAACTAGCATGCGAGGGGCTAGCGTGAGCGGCCTCCCTCATCCCGCACATCGCGTCAGCCGGGTCGGAGCGCCGGCCTGAGACGTTTGTCCGGCCTTCCCGGGAAACCTAGATTGTGCTTGACTTTGCGGACCCCGGTGGCGGAAGGGACGGCAGGGAGAGCGCTTGACCACCTTGACATCCCTCGACCCACGCCTGGCCGCGCTCCTGGAGCGCTTCGCCGCCCGCGATCGTCGGGCCCTCGCCCGTGGGCTGACCTGGATCGAGAGTCAGCGTCGAGGCTTCGAGGAGATCCTCCACGCCACGCACCCCGGGGTCGGCGACGCCTTCAGGATCGGTTTCACGGGCCCTCCGGGAGCAGGGAAGAGCACGCTCACCGAGCGGTACGCGCTAGCCTGCCGGGCCCGGGGACAGACGGTGGGCGTCCTGGCCGTCGATCCGTCGAGCCCGTTCACGGGCGGCGCTCTGCTCGGGGACCGGATCCGGATGCAGGAGCTGACCCTGGACGAGGGTGCCTTTGTCCGCTCGATGGCCTCCCGTGGACGGCTGGGCGGGCTCGCCACGACGTCGATGGAGGCGGCGGATCTCATGGACGCCTTCGGCTTCGATGTCGTGATCCACGAGACCGTGGGCGTGGGCCAGACGGAGCGCGACATCGTGAGCGCGGCCGACACGACCGTCGTCGTTCTGGTGCCGGAGTCAGGCGACGCGGTCCAGACGATGAAGGCCGGGCTCATGGAGATCGCCGACGTCTTCGTCGTCAACAAGTCGGATCGTCCGGGGGCGGACCGTCTCTCCCGCGCGATTCGCTCGACGCTGGGGCTTCGGACGCGACGCGACTCGGGGTGGGAGCCGCCGGTCGTGCGCACGGTCGCGGTCGAAGGCGAGGGGATCGACGAGCTGGTCGAGGTGATCGACCGCCACCGCGACTTCGGCCGGGAGAGCGGCGCCTTCCTGCGGAAGCGCCGCGACCGCGCGGCCGAGCGGGTCCGCGACCTGGTGGCGCGGAAGCTCGAGCGGCTGGTTTGGGTCGACGGTGACGGGGAGCGGCGTCTGGAGGCGGCGCTCGACGACATCGTCGCCGGGCGGCACTCGCCCTACGCCGTGGCCGAGGAGATCGTCAGAAGGGAGCGAGGATGAAGCCGGTCATCGAGAAGGAGCGGGCGACCCGCGAAGCCACGACACGCGAGGAGCGTCTGGCGGCGCGCGAGGCCGCCTGGCGCGAGCGGTGGGAAGCCCAGCCGAAGCGGGACATCGACTTCACGACCACCTCGTCGATGGAGGTCGAGCCCCTCTACACGCCGGGCGACCTCGAGGGGAACGACTTCCACAAGGACATCGGCTTCCCCGGCGAGTACCCCTATACGCGCGGCGTCTACGACTCGATGTACCGGACCCGGCTCTGGACGATGCGCCAGTTCGCCGGCTTCGCGACCGCCGAGGAGACGAATCAGCGGTACCACTTCCTCCTCGATCACGGACAGACCGGTCTCTCGGTGGCGTTCGACCTGCCGACCCTGATGGGGTACGACTCCGACCACCCGATGTCGGAGGGGGAGGTCGGCGTGTGCGGGGTGGCGATCGACTCGCTGGCCGACATGGAGACCCTCTTCGACCGGATCCCGCTCGACCAGGTCTCGACGTCCATGACCATCAACGGCCCGGCCATCATCTTCCTGGCCCTCTACGTCGCGGTGGCCGAGAAGCAGGGCGTTCCCGCAGACCGACTCCGCGGGACCCTCCAGACCGACATCCTGAAGGAGTACATCGCCCAGAAGGAGTGGCTGTTCCCGCCCGAGCCGCACCTGAAGATCATCGTCGACATGATGGGGTGGTGCGCGGAGAAGGCGCCCCTGTGGCATCCGATCTCGATCTCCGGTTACCACATCCGGGAGGCCGGCTCGACCGCCGTCCAGGAGCTGGCGTTCACGCTGGCCGACGGCTTCACGTACGTCGAAGAGGGGATCGCGGCGGGCCTCGACGTGGACCGCTTCGCGCCCCGTCTCTCCTTCTTCTGGAACTCTCACAACGATTTCTTCGAGGAGGTCGCCAAGTACCGCGCCGCGCGTCGCATCTGGGCGCGCCACATGAAGGAGCAGTACGGGGCCCGGGACCCGCGGTCGCTCCTCATGCGGTTCCACACTCAGACCGCCGGCTGCTCGCTGACCGAGCAGCAGCCCGAGAACAACATCGTGCGGACCGCGCTCCAGGCCCTGGCGGCCGTCATGGGCGGGACCCAGAGCCTGCACACGAACTCGATGGACGAAACGTACGCCCTCCCCACCGAGAGGGCGGTCAAGATCGCGCTCCGGACCCAGCAGGTGATCGCCTACGAATCGGGGGTGCCGAACGTCATCGATCCGTTGGGGGGCTCGTACTTCGTCGAGGCGCTGACCGACCGGATGGAGCGCGAGGCCGAGGCGTACTTCCGGCAGATCGAGGACATGGGCGGGGTCGTGGCCGGGATCGAGCAGGGGTTCTTCCAGCGCGAGATCGCCGAGGCCGCGAGCCGCTACCAGGAGGAGATCGACGCGAAGCGGCGGATCATCGTCGGCGTCAACGAGTTCGTCGAGAGGGACGAGAAGCTCGAGATCCCGATCCTCCGAATCGACCCGCGCTACGAGCGGGAGCAGATCGAGCGGCTCAGGAAGCTCCGCGCCGAGCGTGACGGCGAGCGGTGGAGGACGGCGATGGACGGGCTGCGGGAGGCAGTCCAGGCCGAGACGAACCTGATGGAGCCCGTGCTGGATACAATCCGTGCCTACGCCACAATGGGGGAGATCGTCGAGCTGATGCGTGAAGAGTACGGCACCTGGCGCGAGCCGGAGATCTTCTAGGGCTCGGGTGTGTCTCCAGCGGCTGGCCGGGAGCGGCGCAGGGCGGCCAGCGAGATCAGGCCGACCAGGCTCACCAGGCTCACGACGAGCCCGAGATGGTCCCAGAGATCGGGTCGGAAACGCAGGCTGAGCCGGCTCGTGCCGGGCGGGAGATCCAGCTCCAGCCGGCCGTCCTCGGCTCTGCGCAGTGGAACCGGCTCCCCGTCCAGCCGAGCGTGCCACTTCGGCGACCAGGCCACCGCCACCCTGGCGCGGGTGGCACCGCGCGACCCCACACGGATATCCAACACCCCCGGCAGGAAGCGGTCCAGACGGGCGCGGAGCGGCGCCTCGGCGGTGATCAGGGCGCCCGGGTCGGGCTGGCCGGGCTGGGGAGCGACCGCGAAGATGGCGAGCGGCGATGCGCGCCACACCAGCGAAAGCCGACGTGAGCCCTGAAGCACCTGCGCCATCGTGTCGGAGACCGCCACCACGTGGGTGACGCCGTAGCGCGCCATCTTCTCGGCGGTCACTTCCGGCGGTTGCTGGTCGAAGTACTCAGGAGCGAGAGCGGCCCCGCGGGTCTGGGAGGATTCCAGGCTGAAGACGTTGAGGGTGTTGCGGCCCGACGCCCATGCCAGCCAGCGGTCCGGATTCTTCACCCCCGTGCGCTGGATCTCGCCCGGATAGTCGCGCTGGGTCGCGAACCGCGCGCCAGCGGGCACCAGGTCTCGCAGCTCGGCGGCCGCCGCGTGCATCGGCGGGACGGGGTCAGGCATCGGACGTGCTGCCTCCCGCCACGGTCCGAGAGGGAGAACGACGATGGCGGCGGCGGCCGCGATCGCCGTCGCCTGGCCGATCTTTCCCAGGAGCCGCCCGGCCCGCGCCAGGATCACCGCCAGCGGGAACATCGCCAGCATCACGGCGAACCCCAGGCCACGTTGGGGAAGCTGGGCGGCCAGAACGCTCCCCGGCCACTGCTCGACGGCCCAATAGGCCACGACCACGTAGACGATCGGCGTCACGACGAGGGCGAGCGCGTAAGGCCGACGCTCGAAGACGCGCAGGAGCGCCGCGACACCACCCGCCACGACGATCGGCGCCACGCCCGGTCGGATTAGAGATTCGCCCCGCCATATGCTGCGCAGGCGCTCGACCATGGTTGGCTCCGGCCAGCCCGTGAGCCCCCCCATGAGATCGCGATGAGCCAGGATCGGGATGACGTACAGGGCCGCCAGGCCGAGGCCGAGCCATCCGGCCGCCAGAAGGTGAACGAACGCCTCGCGAGAGAGGACGACGTCGGGGGCCTGCCGAGGTCCGGCCTCGACCACCGCCGCGGGTTCCGGGGCAAGACCCAGCCGGACGAGCTCCCCACGCAGCTCGTGTCGCACGAGCCCCCGGAGGCGCCTTCGACCGAGGAACAGGGCCTGCTCCGCCCACGCTTTGGCCACCGCGTGTCGAAAGACCACGGCGAGGACGACGATCGATGCCACCACGAGCAGGACCACCGCGGATCGGGCATGGGTGAGGATCAGCGCCGCCATGCTTGCCCCCGTGAAGACGGTCCAGCGCCAGTCGGGGTTCGATAGGACCCGCAGCACGCCACCGAGGGAGAGACAGAACCAGATGGCCCCCAGCTGGTGCAGAATCAGGCCGACTTCGAAAAGGCCGTGAAGTCCCACGCCGCCGAACGGGCTGTTCACCGCGAGCGTCAGGATGGCCGCGATCCCGGCCGCCGATCGTGGCAGGCCGAAGGAGCGGGCGAGAAAGGCGACAGCCAGGGGAAAGGTCACGAAGGATCCGATGTCGACGAGCCTGAACGCGCCCAGGGTGGACAGCTGGCCCAACGAGAGGGCGCGCACGGCGGCCACGGTCCATGCGAACCCCGGCCCCATGAACAGAAACAGCTCGAAGCCCAGCATGAACCTGGGCTGCCACCCGTCGATCTTTCCGCGCAGAAACAGCTCGTCGATGGCGAACTGGGTGAGTACGAGGTGACCCATCGTGTCCTCCCCGGCCGGGGGACGATCCCCCCAGACCCCCGCGGTCAGCCAGAGGGCAAGACCAACGGCCACCGCGAGCGCGGCCGCCGAGACCGGTTCCTCCGGCCATCGCCGCAACCAGACGAACCGCGATTCCGTGTCGACGCTCATTCTCCCCCGTTCCTTACCGACGATCGCCGATCTCTGACAAGCTCGGCGCGACGACTGTCCGCGTCGACCTAGGCGACGCTGGCCGGTCATCGCGGCGACTCTATCTTCGAACCGCGAAGCAAAGCAGCGGGAATCTCGGCAGATTTCGAGGATCGACCATGACTGCTCGAAGCGCCTTCTTCGCCGGGTTCTTCTGCCTCGGCGCAGTCGGGTGTGAGTCGTCGGACAAGAGTGGATTCGAGCGGTCCGGCGGCGACACCACCCGGGTGCGCGTAGCCGACGTGGAGATCGTCTTCGCCAACCTCTGCACCGCGACCGGTCCGGAGGTGGAGCTCGTCACTCCCGCCGAGGCCGCCGAGTGGAGCGAGTCGGAATCTCCGTACTGCGTGGTGTTCGAGGATACCCCCGAATACTACGGCGGCTTCGACCCGCTGGGGTTGGAGGCTCCCTGCGGGGTGAGCGACTCTGTCCCGCCCTGGGAGTCGTCGAAGGAGCTTTACGCGATCGTGACGGGGACGGATGAGGAATACTACACCCTGCACGTCGCGACGTGGATCGAGGAGACCGACGACGAACGGTGCGCCGGGTGCTACCCGGAGGAGTCCGGTTGCGCGGGAGCCTCGTCGACTCGGGAGCTGTCCCGTGACGTGTCGCTCACGATGCCCGCGGGCGGCGGAGCCCGGGTCGTGCCGCTCACCGAGATCCAGGGGCTCGACTTCGAGCGCGAGGTCCTGTCCCTCGAGGTCGCGGTCGAGCTCTTCGAGGGCAACAACGTCGTCGCCCGGGACACGCTGGCGCCCGTCTGGGCCCGCTGCTGCTGAGAATGCCGATCGACCACGTCGTCTACGACAAGCGCAAGTACCCGATCGTCGACGTGCGGGAGGGGTACGGGGAGTGGGTCCGGACGTACGAGGAGACCGTGCACGACGAGATGGATCTGCGTCTCCTCGAGCGGCTCCGGACGGTGGACTGGGCCAGCGCGCGGGACGTCGTCGATCTGGCGTGCGGGACGGGCCGGATCGGCGCCTGGTTGAAGGGGCGGGGCGCCGGCCAGATCGACGGCGTCGACATCACGCCCGAGATGCTCGAGCTGGCGCGCGGGCGCGGCCTCTACCGGACGCTGCGTCTCACCGACGTCTCCGCGACGGGCTTGGGTGGCGAGGCGTACGACCTCTGCATCCAGTCGCTGGCGGACGAGCACCTGCCCGGCCTCGATCCCCTGTACGAGGAGGTCACGCGACTGACCCGGCCCCAGGGCACGTTCGTGATCGTCGGCTTCCATCCCCAGTTCCTGATGGCCGGCGTCCCCACGCATTTCAAGCGGGGGCCGGACGATCACGTCACGATCCGGAGCTACGTCCACCTCCTGAGCGACCACGTGCGAGCCGCCCGCTCCCGCGGCTGGTCGCTCCTCGAGATGGAGGAGGGTCTGGTGGACGGGGACTGGCTCGCCAAGGGTCCCCGGTGGGAAAGGCACGCCGGACAGGCGATCAGCTTCGCGATGGTCTGGCGGCGCGGATAGCCCGTCCGGTTGTCGTTTTGTGTCGCAGTTCTTGAAATCGGTCAAGACTCGACACAAAACGACCATGCCGACCCGGAGCATCCCGCCATGGCCGACCCCCGCGGGCGTTGTGCTGTGGGCATTCCGCGCGACATGGATAGATTCCCAATGACCACGGCGACTCGTCGAATGGTTGAAAATGGCACGGGTCCCGGGGAGGAGGGAGGTCGAGACATGGACGAACCGAAGATCCGGGTGCTGGTCGGGAAGCCGGGACTGGACGGCCACGACCGCGGGGCCAAGGTGGTGGCAGCCGCGCTCAGGGACGCCGGCATGGAGGTGATCTACACGGGCCTCCACCAGACGCCCGAGCGGATCGTCGAGACCGCGCTCCAGGAAGACGTCGACGTGATCGCGCTGTCGATCCTCTCGGGCGCGCACATGACGCTCTTCCCGCGGATCCTCGAGCTCATGCGCGAGAACGGGCTGGAGGAGGTCCTCCTGACCGGGGGGGGGATCATCTCGAAGGACGACATGACGGAGCTCGCGAAGCTGGGATCCGGCCGCCTGTTCGGGCCCGGCACGCGGACCCAGGAGATCGTCGACTACATCCGCGGTTGGGCCGAGGAGCACCGGGCGGTGCGTACCGCGTGACCGGGCTGGACCTCACCGCCGAGCAGCGCCTCCTCCGGGACACGGTCCGCGCGTTCGCGCAGGACCGGATCGCGCCGATCGCCCGCCAGCACGACGAGTCGGGGGAGTTCCCGAAGGACACGGTCCGAGAGATGGCGGAGCTGGGTCTGTTCGGGATCCCGTTCCCCGAAGAATACGGCGGCGCCGGTGCCGACGCGCTCTCCCTGGTCCTGGTCGTGGAGGAGCTGGCCAAGGTCGATGCCTCGCATTCGATCACGGTCGGCGCCCACACGTCGCTCGGCGCCTCGCCGATCCACGATTTCGGGACCCCCGACCAGAAGAGCCGCTACCTGACGCCGCTCGCGAGCGGGGACGCGCTGGGCGCCTTCGGGCTGACCGAGGCCACCTCGGGGTCGGACGCCGCCAACATGAGCACGACCGCGGTCCGGAACGGGGACGGCTGGGTCCTCAGCGGCACCAAGGTCTTCATCACCAACGCCGGTGTCGCGGAGACCTTCGTGGTGGCCGCGGTGACGGACCCCGAGGCCGGCGCGCGCGGGATCTCGACCTTCATCGTCGAGCGCGGCTGGGAGGGAGTCCGGTCGGGAAAGAAGGAGGACAAGCTGGGTTGGCGGGCGAGCGACACGCGGGAACTCGTCCTCGAGGAGGTCCGTGTTCCCGCCGACAACCTGCTGGGCGAGGAGGGAAAGGGGTTCAAGCAGTGCCTCCACACCCTGAACGGCGGGCGGATCGGGATCGCCGCCCATGCGCTGGGAATCGCCGAGGGGGCGTACGAGGCGGCCCGCGCGTACGCGCTCGAGCGACGGCAGTTCGGCCGGCCGATCGCCGATTTCCAGGCGATCCGCTTCAAGCTGGCGGACATGGCCACCGGTATCGAGGCGGGGAGGCATCTCACCTACCACGCCGCGCGCCTGAAGGACGCCGGGAAGCCATACCGCCTGGAGGCCGCAGAGGCCAAGCTCTTCTGCTCCGAGCTCGCCATGCGGACAACGATCGAGGCCGTCCAGATCCACGGCGGGAACGGCTACACGCACGACTACCCCGTCGAGCGGATGATGCGGGACGCCAAGATCACCGAGATCGGAGAGGGGACGAGCGAGATCCAGCGCATGGTGATCGCGCGCGAGATCCTGGGAGACGCAGGCTCGTGAAGGAAGTCGAGACCGCGTCCGTCCCGACCTTGCCGCCGCTTCGGTGGGGAGAGCGTACGGTGACGGTCCTGTCCGACGGCCTCATGCGACTGGACGGGGGGGCCATGTTCGGCGTCGTCCCCAAGACCCTCTGGGAGAAGAAGCTCCCCGCCGACCACCGCAACCGTATCCGCCTCGCCATGAACTCGCTCCTCGTCGAGGGTCCCGAGGGGAGGACGGTCATCGAGGTCGGCTCGGGCGGCAAGGAGGACGAGAAGTTCGCCGACATGTACGGCCTGGAGCGGAACGGGGGGCTCCCGGCGCGTCTGGCCGAGGCGGGCGCCCCGGTGGACACGATCGACCGGGTGATCCTGACCCACCTCCACTTCGACCATGCCGGCGGCTCGACCCGCCGGGCTGACGACCGGATCGTTCCGACCTTCCCCAACGCCACCTATCACATCCACGAGGGCGAGTACCACGAGGCGATCGGCTCACACGCCCGGAACCAGGCGTCCTACAACGAGCATGACTTCGTGCCGCTGGTCGACGCCGGCCGCGTCGAGTGGATGGAGCACGGAACGGTGATCGCGGACGCGATCACGGTGATCGAGACTCCCGGCCACACCGAGCACCACTGTTCGATCGCCGTCGACGACGGGTCCGGGGCGAGAGTCGTCTTCCTGGGAGACCTCGTTCCGACCACGCATCACCTGCCGTACCCGTGGATCATGGCGTACGACCTGTATCCGGTGACGACCTTGGAGACCAAGCAGCGGCTCCTGCCGCGGGCGGTCGAGGAAGCGTGGCTCTGCGCGTTCGTCCACGACGCCGATCTTCCCCTCTGCTACCTGACCCTGGACGATCGCGGCCGGGCGCGGCCGGACCCAGGGCGTGATCCGTGGAGCGGCTGAGGATCGGGGTCGTCGGAGCCGGTCCGGCCGGAGCGTACGCGGCGTGGCAAGCGGCGCGGCTCGGGCACGAGGTCACCTTCTTCGATCACCGCGCGCCTTGGGAAAAGCCGTGCGGCGGGGGCGTCACGGTCAAGGCGCAGGACGACTTCCCGTGGATCGGGGAGATCGCCACCCTGGCGCGGGGGGTGAGCGAGTTCCGGTTCCTGTCGCCGAAGGACAGGCCGCTCGAGTTCTCGTGTCCCCGCCAGACCCTGATCTTCGCCCGCGAGGTCTTCGACGAGGATGTGCGGGAGCGGGCTGAGGCGGCCGGCGCCCGGCGCGTGCGGCGGAAGGTGCAGCAGGTCGAGCGCGACAACGGCGGCTGGCGGGTCGAGGCGCAGGAGGAGTCGCACGCGTTTGACTTCCTGGTCGCCGCCGACGGGGCGGCCGGGAAGACGCGCCGGCTCCTGGTGCCCGACTTTCGGGGCTACCGACGTTCGATCGCCGCGGGCCTCTTCATCCCCGCTCGTCTGGACAGGATCGAGACCAAGTTCTTCAGGGACGCCCGCGGCTACCTGTGGTTCTTCCCGCGGCCGGACCACCTGTCGGTCGGGCTCTGCCTGTGGGGCGGCGACGGGGCTGGGGACGCCCAGGGGCGTCAGACCCGCGAGCGGCTGCTCGAGCTCCTCCGCACGTATTTCCCGGCGCTCGATCCCGACACCGGGAAGGGGTACGGCGCCTTCATCCCGACGATCACCGACCCCGACTGCTGGAAGGTGGATCGGGGGGGCCGGGACTGGGCGCTGGTCGGGGACGCCGGAGGCTTCGTGGATGCGATCACCGGCGAGGGGATCTACTACGCGCTCAAGTCGGCCCGCGCATGGGCGCGGGCGCTCGAGGCCGGCCGACCTGAGACCTACGACGAGGAGTGGCGCGGCGAGTTCGGGTACGAGCTCGAGAAGGCGAGCCGGCTCGTCCATCTCTATTACCGGCCGGCCTTCATCGAGCGGGTGATCGGGTTCGGCCGGGCGAGCGCGGGGATCCGGACCGTGATGGCCGATCTCGTCATGGGCCGGCAGAGCTACCGGACGCTCCGCCTACGGCTCCAGCGCGAGATCGTCCGCGCCGGGTGGCGGCGGCTGACGGGGAGAATCCTCCGGCCGGTCCGGGCCTGAACACAGGGAGCACTTTCCCGAAATGAGCGTCCGCCGACTATGCGCCGGACCGGGTTGCCGGTAGCGTCACCCCCTGGAATGATAGACGAGATCCCCTGGAGGTAGATGGATGAAGGAGAACGGTAAGCACCGGACGGCGGTCATCGCGAGCGCGTGCCGGACTCCCATCGGAAAGTTTCTGGGCGCTCTTGCGCCGAAGACCGCGCCCGAGCTGGGCGCGATCGTCGTCCGCGAGGCGGTCGCCCGGGCCGGCATCGACCCGGAGACGATCGACGAGGTCGTGATGGGACAGGTGGTCCAGGCGGGGAGCGGCCAGGCGCCTGCGCGCCAGGCGGCCCACTACGGCGGCGTCCCCGATACCGTCCCCGCGATGACGATCAACAAGGTGTGCGGCTCCGGGCTCAAGGCGGTCATGCTGGCCGCGCAGTCGATCCGGGCCGGGGACCAGGCGTGCATCGTGGCCGGCGGGCAGGAGTCGATGTCGAACGCTCCGTTTCTCGTCGAGGGCGCCCGCGAGGGGATCAAGTTCGGCGATCAGAAGCTGGTCGACGCCATGATCCGGGACGGGCTCTGGTGCGCGTTCGAGGGCGTCCACATGGGAAAGCACGCCGAGCTGACCGCCGAGAAGTCC
>DASRVA010000036.1:0-17379 GCA_035687745.1 Gemmatimonadota bacterium | reverse complement strand
AGCCGGGGCTCCTGCGAGACGTCCAGGTTCGAGCTCAGGAAGGGCGGGGTCGTCAAGCTGAACGATTCGATGAAGTCGGCCAGCACGTCCGGGCCGAAGTCGAACTCGTGGTTCCCGATGGCCAGGGCGTCGTAGCCGATCAGGTCGAGCCCGATGGCGTCGAAGAACGGGATCCCCATCTCTAGGCTCAGCCCGAACTCGGGGCCCGCCAGGTAGTTGTCGCCGGAGGAGACCAGGATCGCGACCGCGGGGACAGCGCCCTGGGAGGCGGTCAGCCGGGCGCGGTTGGCCGGCGCCTCGTCCCCGGCGTCACGGAGCTCGTCGACCAGGGTCGCGAAGCGGGCCAGGCCGCCGAAGTCCTCGCGCCCCGATCCCGCGTCGATCAACTGCGATTCGCCGTCGTTGTTGTGGAGGAGCGTGAGCCAGAAGTCGACCACCGCCGGATCGGGCGGCTCCGGGTCCATCGGACCCGTGTCGTCGTCCCCGCACGTCACGAGCCAGGGGAGGATCAGGAAGGCGAGCACCCAGAACCGTTTCATCGGTCACCCCCGCTGCGAGGCTGTCATTCGCTCGTTCGACCCTTGGCGGTGAAGAGGGAGGGGCCCGGCCTCTCGCGACGGTCCCTCGGGGATACCCTAGGTCGAAGCCGGTCTGGACGTCAACCGGAGCGGACCGGCGTTCCAGCGATTACGTTCCCTTTCGTGGTGAGCGGCCTGAAATCGGGAGACGTGTGGCTCGTGGGCTCGCTGTTGCTGGCGCGACGGGACGTCGTCGTGAGCAAGGAACGAGGTGGTGGGCGGTGCAGGACTTGAACCTGCGACCTCCTGCATGTGAGGCAGGCGCTCTGCCGGCTGAGCTAACCGCCCAAGAAGAGGAACGAGAAGTTACCGGACGCCGCCAGCGGGGTCAACGAAACGACTCCCGCCCTGCGAACAAGGCCGCGCCGACGACCTAGTCGTCCGACCGCTGCCCCTGCCCGACAAACTCCACGATGCACGTGACGCCGGGAGCGCTCGGGTGGTTCCCCACAAAGGTCTGGGACGACCCCTCCTGGATCCCGAGACGGCGGCCCTGCCCCGATACGTCGTAGGTCATCTCGATGAAGGACTCGACGTCCACGGTGTCGCCCTCCACCGGGACGGGGACGGTGACGTTCCCGGAGACCACGAAGAAGTTGGCCTGGTTGAGGCCCCCGGTCAGGACGCCGTCGTCGCCGAAGCTCATGGTGATCTCCTGGGCGGTCCCGGAGATATCGACCTGACTGAAGATCACGTTCTCGTCGCTGTCGCAGCCGTCATCGGTCTCGACGATCGTGAGGTCGAAGGCGCCGGTGAATCCGAGGTCGTCCTCCTCGCACGCCGTGGCGGCGCCAAGGAGGAGCACGAGGGGGACGAATTTCATGATCGATCGCATGGGGAAACTCCTGTCTCGGGATGAGGGCCTGGGCCCGGCTGGATTCGAACCAGCGACCCTCGGATTATGAGTCCGGTGCTCTGACCGCTGAGCTACGGGCCCGATTTCGATCCGATCATGGAATCAATCGCCCAAACCTGCCCGAAGTTTAACTCCCGAGCGCGTTTGCGGCCTCCCGAACGGCTTGACGGCACCGGGCCGGCCGGGCCGGCTACTCCTCGTAGTACCGGAGGAGCTCCTTGCACTTGGACGGATGACGCAGCTTCTTGAGCGCCTTCGATTCGATCTGCCGGACCCGTTCGCGGGTGATGTTGAAGATCGAGCCGACCTCCTCCAGAGTCCGCGGGCAGTCGTCGCCGATCCCGAACCGGAGGCGGATGATCTTCTCCTCCCGCTGGCTCAGCGTGTGGAGGACCGAGTTGACCGCCTCGCGGAGCATCGTGAAAGCGGTCGTGTGGGACGGGCTCAGCGACCGGCGGTCCTCGATGATGTCCGAGATCTGGGTGTCCTGGCCGGACTGGACGGGGCGGTCGAGCGAGATCGGCTCCTGGGCAACCTCGAGCACCGACTTGACCTTCTCGACGGGCAGATCGAGCGCCTCGGCGACCTCCTCGGGCGTCGGCTCGCGGCCCGTCGACTGCACCCGTCGTCGCAGATAGCGGTTCACCTTGTTGATCGTGTCCACCATGTGGACGGGGATCCGGATCGTGCGCGACTGCTCGGCGATCGCCCGGGTGATCGCCTGCCGGATCCACCACGTCGCGTAGGTCGAGAACTTGTATCCCTTCCGGTAGTCGAACTTCTCGGTCGCCTTGAGGAGGCCCGAGTTCCCCTCCTGGATCAGGTCCAGGAACTCGAGCCCGCGGCCGATGTACCGCTTGGCCACCGACACCACGAGCCGGACGTTGGCCTCGACCATTCGCCTCCGGGCCGCCATGACGCGACCCTGGAGCTCGCCGATCTCGCCGAGGAGGGCGTGGTAGTCGGCCCGGTTCAGGCCCGTCACCCGCTCGAGGTCGCGCTCCCGCCACTCCACCGCGGTCACGCCGTCCAGCTCGCGCAACCCCTCGATCAGGTACTCGATCTGAGACGGATGAAGCGGAAGACCGACGAAGAACCGGCGCACCTCGTCCATTCGCTCGTACGCCTCTTTGCCCTTGCTTCCGCGACGCGCCGTCCGCTCGAAGGTCTGCCGGGCCTCCCGCCACATCGCCTCCTGGAGACGGAGGTTCTCCGCCAGGCGCTGCGAAGCCGGACCTTCGACGCTCTCCTCCTCCCCGGCCTCCTCCTCGTACTCGTGGATCAGGAAGGCCTCGATCCGGAGCCCTCCCTCCCCCACCTTCCGCCCCTGCTCGAAGATCCGCTCGATCGCGGTCCATGAGCGGAAGACGAGCTCGCGCAACGCGGCCTGGCCGTCCGAGATCGTGCGCGCGACCTCGACTTCCTCTTCCGGCGTCAGGAGCGCGACCTTGCCCATCTCGTGGAAGTAAAGACGGATCAGGTCGTCGTGGGGACGGTCGGGACGGGACGAGAGCCGGGTCGCGCCACCCTCGCGGACCTGACGAAGAACCAGGATCGCCTTGTCGATCGCCTCGGAGTCCGGGAAGCGTCCGTCGTCGGAGTGGTCGGCGGGAGAGTTCAGCGCGGGTGAGGTCATCGCGGCTTTCGGGGGGATGAGGGGAACGCCCTTAAAGAAATGAAGTTACCGGCCGGGGGCCGGCTGTCAACGCGGCGGCTCATTCGGTCGATCCCGCCGGACGGTGCCGGCCGCGGTGGATGTCCCGCCGGAGGCGGCTCCGCTCGACCGCATCGGCCAGCGGCTCCCCCGTCGGCCTGAGCTCGGGGAGAAGGCCCCGCTCGACGGCCTTGAGCTGGAGCCGTCGCACGCTGTCCCGAAACGCTTCGTCGGAGAGCGGGAACCCCTGCTCCTCGCGCCACACCTCGAGCTCTGCCAGGACGCGGAGGACGGTCGCGTCGTCGCTCGCCTCGAGTCGCTCCGCGGCGCGGGCTGGCTCGCCCTCGGCGAGACGCCGGAACGCGTCGGCGTAGGTCTCGACCTGGAAGAATGCGGGCGCGACCTGCTGACGGGCTTCCTCGAGCCACCGCTCCTCGGCCAGCGCGTGGAGGAGGACGTAGCGCTCATCCTGGACCTCGGGTGGCACGATCCCGCGCGGCGAGTGCCCCCGTTCGGCGCGCTCGACCGGCGTCTTGACGCCAGGGCGGTTTCCGCCGTCGGGCTGGCTCTCCGCTCCGCGGCGTCTCGACCGGGCCTCGGGGAGCTCCAGCGCCTCCCGCGGCACGTGGAGCCCGTCCGCCACCCGGTCCAGGTAGAGAGCGCGGGTGACCGGATCGGAGACCCGCGCCACGCTCTCCAGCAGGCGCCGTACGGCGCGCCGCTTCTTCATGACGTCCGACAGGTCCACGCGCTCGGCGACGAGCGCGATCTTCCGCTCCATCACGTCGCCGCTCTCCTCGAGCGCCCTCTCGAAGGCGCCCGGACCTCCCTCGCGGACGAGCTGGTCGGGGTCCATGCCCTCCCCCATCTGCACGATCCGGACCGCGAAGCCCGACGCCAGCAGGAGATCGCCGGCGCGAAAGGCGGCCCGCTCGCCGGCCGCATCGCCGTCGTAGGCGAGGTACGCGGTCCGCGTGCTCCGGCGGAGGATCCGCACCTGGGGTTCGGTGAGCGCGGTTCCGAGCGGCGCCACGACGTTCCGGAAGCCGGCCTGGAAGACGGCCACGACGTCGAAGTTCCCTTCCACGATCACCGCCGCGCCCGCGCGGCGGATCGGGCCCCGCGCCAGATCGAGGTTGAAGAGCGTCGACCCCTTGGTGAAGACCGGCGTGTCGGAGGAGTTCAGATACTTCGGCACCTCGTCGTCCAGCCGCCGTCCCGAGAGCGCGATCACCTTGCCGCCGACGGTCCGGATCGGAAAGCAGATCCGGCCCCGGAACCGGTCGTACCAGCCGCCGGTCCGCTCGCTCTTCGCGACGAGGCCTGCCTCGGCCAGGGACTCGCGGTCCACGTTCTGACGCTCCGCCTCGACGATCAGGGCGTCCCATGAGTCGGGCGCCCAGCCCAGCAGGAACGTCTCCCACGTCTCGCGGCCGATCTTCCGCTTCTCCAGGTACTCGCGAGCCGGCGCGGCGTCGGGGGATTCGAGGAGCAGGCGGTGATAGAACTCCGCGGCCAGCCGATTCGCCAGGTGAAGCGGCGCGAGCGGATCGGGGCCGGCCACCGCCTCGGGCTCGGGGACCTCGACGCCGGTCCGCTCCCCCAGGACGCGCGCCGCGTCGGGGAACTCGAGCCGCTCGTGCTGCATGAGGAACGTGAAGACGTTCCCGCCCGCCTGACAGCCGAAGCAGTAGTACATCTGCTTCTCCGGCGTGACGGTGAAGGACGGCGTCTTCTCGGTGTGGAACGGACACAGGCCGACGAAGTTGCGGCCCCGCTTCTTGAGCGCGACGACCTCGCCGATCACCTCCACGATGTCGGCCCGGTCGCGGATCTCGTCGATGACGTGGTCCGGGATCGGCATGCTATTCCCTTCCGTCCGGGCCCGTCAGCGTCGCGATCGTCACCCCGTCACCCCCTTCGTTCCAGTGCCCGGTGCGGAACTCCCGTACGTAGGGATGGCGGTCGAGAAGCTCGGCCACCCGGCGCCTCAGGACCCCGGTCCCCTTTCCGTGGATGAACCGCACGACCGGCCTCCCCGTATGGTAGGCGCGCTCCAGCGCCCCGGCGAGCGGAAATCCGACTTCGTCCGCGGTCAGGCCGCGGAGGTCGATCTCGAGGGGCAGGGTGTCGGCCTCGGTCTCGACCTCCTCGCGCGGGATCTCCCGGGACTCGCCCGCCTCCACCGCCGCCTCGACGACCTCGCACTCGGAGAGCCGGCAGGTGATCCGCACCTGGCCGGCCTGGACGGTGGCCGTGTCGTCCTCGCGGCTCGCCTGGACGACGACGCCGGTCACGTCGTAGCGCGGAATCCGGACCCGGTCGCCGACCCGGACCGTCGAGCTCGGCTGGACCTGGAGCGCCTGGTCGCGCTCGGCCCGGAGCGAGTCGGCGAGCCGCTCGGTCTCGCGCGCCAGCTCTCGCGCCTGGGCGGCCGCGGCTTCGGCCTCGGCCAGGGCCGAGGTGCGCTCGCGGAGCTTCCGCTGCTGGTCCCGTATCTCGCGCCGCAGCCGTTCGAGCTGCTCTTCGAGGCCCGCCAGCCGCCGTTCGGCCAACTGCCTCCGCTGGTCGGCCTCGGCCGCCGTCCGGCGGGCGCGGGCGCTTTCGGCCGCGCCGATCGCGCGCCGCTCCTCCTCCAGCGCGATCGCGGCCTCCCGGTGCCGCTTCTCCTCCGCCACCAGACGGTCGATCACCGACTCCACCTCCTGGATGCCAAGGTCGAGCCGCTCGCGCGCCGTTCGGACGAGCGGCGGCGAGAACCCCCACCGCTCGGCCAGCTCGATCCCGAACGACCGGCCGGGGACCCCCTGGACGAACCGGAACAGGGGCCGGTTCCGCTCGAGGTCGTAGGCGAGCGAGCCGTTCACGAGGCCGTCCGCGCCGGCGGCCAGGACCTTGAGGGCGTGGTAGTGGGTCGTGACGAGCGTCCGGGCGCCCCGGGCGGTCCAGTCCTCAAGGAGCGCCGTCGCCAGCGCCGCCCCCTCCGCGGGGTCGGTCGAGGCGCCGATCTCGTCGATCAGGATCAGGCTCGCCGGGCCGGCCGTCTCCCATGCCTTCTTGAGCCGGGTCAGGTGGGCGGTGAAGGTCGACAGATCCTGGGCGATCGACTGGGTGTCCCCGATGTCGGCGACGACGGCCTGGTGCCAGGGAACGCGGGTGCCGCGGCCGACCGGGGGCACGATCCCCGACTGCGCCATCAGGACGACCGCGCCGACCGTCTTCAGGAGCACCGTCTTCCCGCCCGTGTTGGGGCCGGTCACGACGAGCGTCCGATCGTCCGGCCCCAGCGCGAGATCGAGCGGGACGACCTCGCCCGTGCCCTCCTCGACCCGGGCCAGCAGCAGCGGATGGCGCCCGGCGACGATCTCGAGCCGGTCCCCGCCCAGCTCGGGCGGGGAGCCGTTGACGGCCAGGGCGTAGCGCGCCCGTGCGAAGACGGTCTCGGCGTGGAGGGCCAGCCGCGCGGCGTGCTCGAGCTCGACCCGGTGTTCGGCAAGGACCGCCGTCAGCTCGCGCAGGATCCGGTCCTCCTCGCGCCGGACGGCGAGCTCCGACTGCCGGAGGTCGTTGTTGGCCTCGACGGCCGAGTGGGGCTCCAGAAACACGGTCGCCCCCGAGACCGATTCGTCGTGGACGATCCCCGGGACCTCGGAAAGGGCTTCCCGGCGGAGCGGGACCACGTAGCGCCCCTCGCGGACCGTCGGCCGGCTGTCGGCCGCGACCAGGACGTGGGGGAGCCCGGAGATCAGGCCGTTCAGCATGTCGACGAGACGCTTCCGGAGTCCCCGCACCTCTACCCTGAGCCGCCTTAGCTCGGGGCTTGCCGCGTCCTCGAGGCGTCCCTCGGCGTCGAAGGCGTCGAGGATCCGCCGCTCGAGGTCGGGCAGCGACGGCGCCTGGGAGAAGCGGGCCGCCAGCCGCGGCCGCTCCTGCGCCCCCCGACGCAGGAAGGCGGCCAGCTTCCGGACGCCTTCCAGGGTCCTGGCCGCCGACACGAGAGCTGGGCCCTCCAGGGTCGCCCCGGGGGCCGAGAGGAGCCGCAAGGTCCGCGCGTGGTCGACGACGTACGGCGCGGGAAAGGCGTCCCGCTCGTCCAGGAGGGCCATCCCCTCCCCCACCTCGGCCAGCGCCTCGCGGGCGTCCTCGACCCGCTCGAACGGACGCCACTCGCGGAGCACGTCGGCGGCGTGTCCGGCGTTGGTGTGCCGGGCGACCCGGTCGAGGACCGCGCCCCACTCGAGCGCCCGCAGAGTCTCTTCGTCGAGGATCATGGCGCGCCCGGGTCCGGCCCGGTCACGAGAGCCGCTCGCGCACCTTCCGGCTCAGCTCGGCGCCGTCGACCCGCCCCTTCACCTGCGGCATGAGCCTCCCCATCACCTTTCCCATGTCGGCCGGACCGGCCGCGCCGCTCTCGGCGATCGCCGCGGCGATCATCTCGTCGAGCCGGACCGGATCCACCGGCTCCGGAAGGTACTCCTGGATGATGCCCGCTTCCGCCGCCTCGCGGTCGGCCAGGTCCTGGCGCCCCCCGGAGCGATACTGCTCTTCGGACTCCCGGCGCTGCTTGCGGGCGCGCGAGAGGACCTCGATGAAGTCGGCCTCCTCGAGCGGGCGCCCGAGCTCGATCTGCCGGTTCTTCAGGTCGTTCGCCATCAGCCGCAGGGTCGCCAGGCGCACCTTGTCCCCCGCCTTCATGGCCGCCTTCTGGTCCTCGCGGATCCGATCCTGCAGGTCACTCATGGTACCCCCCGTCCTCAACCGGGCGGCCAGGCCATGCGCCGGCCTCCGAGGAGATGGAGATGGATGTGGAAGACGCTCTGCCCGGCGCCCGCGTTGGTGTTGAGCACGAGGCGGTACCCGTCCTGGTCGACGTCGTGGGCGGCGGCGATCCGCGCCGCCCCCCGCACCATGGCGCCGAGGAGACCCTCATGGCGCTCCTCCAGGTCGTTCGCGGTGGCCACGTGCTCACGCGGGACGATCAGGACATGGACGGGAGCCTGCGGGTTCACGTCGTGGAACGCGATCCAGTCGCCCTCCTCCTCGACCACCTTGGCCTCGATCTCGCCGGCCACGATCCGGCAGAAGAGGCAGTCGGTCATACCTCGGCTCCCCTCACCTCGGCGGCGTTCAAGGTCTCGACGACATCGGCCAGCTCGTGGATATCGTCGATCACGAAGTCGGCGCCCGACTCGACGGTGCCGAACGTGTCGCCGTAGCGGGCGAACACCGTCCGGATCCCCAGCTGCGTCGCTCCGACCACGTCGCGCTCCGGCCAATCGCCGACCATGAGCGCTTCGCGGGCGGTCACCCCCAGCCGCTCCAGCACGGCTCGGAACGGGGCCGGCGATGGCTTCCGCTCACCCGTGTCCTCGAACGTCACGACCACGTCGAACAGATGATGCAGGTTCAGATAGCAGAGCCGGAGCCACGCTTCGCGCCGCGGGGCGTCCGACACCACGGCCAGCCGGATCCCGGACTTGATCAGCTCCATGAGGGTCACCGTGACGTGGGGGTAGAGTACGAGGGCGGCCTCGCGCGCGCGGCGATAGGCGACGATCCCCGAGGCCAG
The DNA here is from genome assembly GCA_035687745.1 of Gemmatimonadota bacterium. Classification (GTDB taxonomy): domain Bacteria; phylum Gemmatimonadota; class Gemmatimonadetes; order JACCXV01; family JAHWKZ01; genus DASRVA01. Next base: position 8,722 of record DASRVA010000036.1, on the reverse strand, counting down.
GATCTTGTGGTCCACGCCTCCCAGATGCGTCTCCAGGAAGTCGTCGAAGACCCGCTGGTACTCGATTCCCTCGCGGTCGTAGATGGCCTGGATCTCGCGCTCGGCCTCGCGCGCGTCGAGGTCCAGTCCGGAGTCGATCATCGCGTCGACCGCAGCGTGAACCGCCAGCCGCTTCATCTGCATGAAGTCGACCAGCGTGTTGTCCAGGTCGAAGATGACGGCCCGGATCATCGGAGCCGCATCGGTAAGTCTATTTCAGGGACTGGCCCAGAGCGCGGCCGATCGAGACCTCGCCGTTGTCGATCCGCAGGTTGAACCCGCACTGCGGGTTCGTGCAGACCCACGCCTTGTACGTCACCGAGGCGCCGTCGCGTCCGTAATCCGAGAGCGGGATCAAGGTCCCGTTTCCACATTTCTGGCAGGCTGGAAACTGCTCGGCCATCCTCCTCCTCCCCTCACTCCGACAGAGGCAGCGGCTTTCCTCCCCACGGGTAGTTGCGCTCGAACACCTCGCCGAAGTCGAACAGGTCGTCGAAGTCCGCGGGCGAGTCGCTATCGTCCTTGGACAGCACCCCGACATCGAGGAGGTTGAAGACGATCGTGCCGATGTCCTTGGTGGTGCGGACCCTCCAATGTTCGAGCACGGTCCGGGCGAGAGGCCCGTAGAGCCGCAGGGCCAGGTCGCGACAGCCGGCCGAGAGCTCGCTGCCGGTCACGTGCCGGCGCTGCGGCAGACCCTCGACCACCTCCTCCAGGGCGGCCAGCACGAACGCGTAGGCCCGCTCGTCGTAGCAGCCGTCCATCTCGGAGAGACGATCGCGCGTCGAGGGGTCGATCCGGGAGCTCATCGCGCCTCGATCGGGACCTCGACCGGGAGCGTCTTCGGCAGGCGAATCTGGAGCAGGCCGTCCGCGTACGCCACCGAGATGCCGTCGGCGCGGACCGAATCGGGGACCCGGATCCGCCGCTCGAAGGCGCCGGCCGGGATTTCCATCTTGAAGTACCGCCGCTTGTCCGAGCATGGCTCCCGGCGCACGCCGGACACCCGCACGAATCCCTGCTCGAGATGGACGCGGATCTCCTCGGTCTTCATGCCGGGGATCGACATCGTGATCCGGTACTCGGTCTCGGTCTCGTACGCGTCGGTCAGCGGGCGCCAGCGTACGCCGCGCAGGAGGCCGAAAGCGGGGTTGCCATGGAACCATTCATCGATATAGGACTCGACGTCGGCGATCAGCTCCTCGACGGCGGATTTGCTGGATTCTTCCTTCATCTCTCCGACCTGGGTCTACGGGCCGTGGAGCCGCGCTCTGGGCCGCTTCCAACGCTCGGTGAAGGTAGGAGACGGTCCGTCGGAGCGTCAAGAATGGATCACCCCCGCGGAGCGAGCCGCTCGTCCATCCGCCTCGCAAGAGCCACGCCGCCCGATCCTTCGGCGAACTCGCGCTCGAAGGCATCGGCGCGCCGCGCGGGGACGGAGCTGACGAGCACGACCCGCTCCCGCGTAATCCGAAGATCTCTCGCGGGCGTCGTGCCGCGAGAGGACCCGCTGGATCGCCGACGTGATCTCGTGGGGGAACGTGATCCGGAACGTGGTCCTGTATTCGTTGAGGCTGTCCCTCGTCACGAGCCAGGCTCGTCCAAGCTTGTGCCCCCTTAGCTTTATGGCTCGACGTCGGCGAGGGACCGGCGCTCCGCCAGAGCCTCGACCGCCGCGCGGGCCGCTTCGGCGTACGCCCGCGTGAGGCCGCCCGTGCCGAGTTTGGTCCCGCCGAACCAGCGCGGCAAGGAAGCGCGAGCCTTTCACCGTGATCTGGGTCTCGGCCGGACCCGTGGGGCTCCTCACCGGCCCGGGCAGCCCTCCGCCTGGCCGACGTCGATCCGGGCCTCTCCAGGCGCCGTCACGACACGCCGCACGTCCTCAGGATCGGCGTACGGCAAGTCCGGAGTGGGCTCGCCGCCCTCTCGCAGATAGGCAGCCAGGTCCTGGGCGACGGCCTCGGGCGCGCCCCAATGGAAGTTGTGGCCGAGATCGTCCTCCTGCAGACCCGAAGCCGGCAGCGGCTTCCGACCGTACTCCTTGAAGAAATAGCGTATACGGCAGGCCCGGACAGCCTGGTCGAGCGCGGCCTTGAGCGCCACTTGGTCGGCGGCCACGAAGGTGGCGTCCTGGGTCGGCCAGAGGACGAGGGTCGGCACCCGGAGCTCGGCCAGCCGCTCGCTGTTGTCAAAGGCGTCCATAGCCCGCACCACGCCGATCCAGGTCCCTATGGGCGTGCGTGCGGTCTCGGGCAGGACCAAGGCCAGAAACGCCGGGTCCGCCGTCACCTCGACGACCCAGTTCTCGATCAGCCAGCGTTCGGCCTCCGGATCCGCGTCCAGCGGTGTGAGCTCGTAGACGGCCTGTGGGTACGCGTGGCCCTGCCGGATGAGCGCCTCCTTCCACGACCCCTCGACGAGCTCGGCCAGCAGGAACTCTCCGATCACCGCGTGGTCACTGGTCCGGGCCGCCGAGGCGAGGAGGGCGAGCCGCCCGACCCGCTGGGGCGCCTGAAGCGCGAGCTCCTGGGCGACCAGGCTCCCCATCGAGTGGCCGACGATGTGCGCTTGATCGATACCCATGGCATCCATGAACGCCACGATGTCGATGGCGAAGTCGGCCATGCTGAAGCACGTCTGCGGCGCCGCGGGACACGTCTTCCCAGCCGGCATCGAGGAATCGCCGTGACCGCGCTGATCCGGGGCGAAGATCCGGAGGTCGGGCCTCAGCTCCACGAGGTGCCGGATCGTCGGCCAGAAGGAGCGGCTTGTATCGGTGTAGCCGTGCAGGAAGATGACCGGCTCGCCCGCGGGATCGCCGGTTTCCACGTAGGCCATCGAGATGCCGGTCGGGAGGTCCACCCGCTGCTTGGGGAAGGAGGCCGGCTCCTGGGCAGCGAGGAGCGCGGGGACGCACAGCAGGACCGCGACGACCACACCCCCGGCAGGTCGGACCGCGCTTGGCACCTGGTCTAGACCGAGCCCGCCAGCGCGCGCTCGATCCACGCCTCGTAGAGCGGGAACTCGGCGCACAGCTCGCGCACGGAGCCGCGGACGCCCGCCTTGACCGCTTCGTCCCCGGGGGCGTCCAGGACGTCGGCCATCCAGCCGCCGACCCGCTCCATCTCGGCCGTCCCCATCCCGCGCGTCGTCAGCGCCGGTGTTCCGACCCGGATGCCGCTCGTCACGAAGGGGCTCCTGGACTCGCGCGGCACGGTGTTCTTGTTGACCGTGATGCCGGCCTCACCGAGCGCGGCCTCGGCCTCCTTGCCGGTCAGCTCGCCGCTCGGCCGCAAGTCGACCAGGAAGAGGTGCGAGTCGGTGCCGCCGGTGACCACGTGGTAGCCGCGCTCGATCAGCGCGGCGGCCAGCGCCTTGGCGTTTTCCACGACCTGCCGGGCGTAGTCCCGGAACTCGGGCTCGAGCGCCTCCTTGAAGGCGACCGCCTTGGCCGCGATCACGTGCATGAGGGGCCCCCCCTGGATCCCCGGGAAGACCAGCTTGTCGATCGGCTTGGCGAGCTCCTCACGGCAGAGCAGGAGGCCACCGCGCGGCCCGCGCAACGTCTTGTGGGTGGTCGAGGTGACGATGTCCGAGTGCGGGATCGGCGACGGGAAGACCCCTCCCGCCACGAGCCCGGCGAAGTGCGCCATGTCGACCACCAGCCGCGCTTCCACCTGGTCGGCGATCTCGCGGAATCGGGCGAAATCGATCGTCCGGCTGTAGGCGCTCCCCCCCGCCACGATCACCTTGGGGCGGCTCTCCTCGGCCACCCGCTCGACCGCGTCGTAATCGATCCGCCCCTCGTCGTCGACCCCGTAGCTCGCGACCTGGAACAAGCGGCCGCTGAAGTTGACCGGGCTCCCGTGCGTGAGGTGGCCGCCCGCCGAGAGATCCATGCCGAGGAGCGTGTCGCCCGCATCCATGACCGCCAGGTAAGCGGCCATGTTGGCCTGCGATCCCGAATGCGCCTGCACGTTGGCGTGGTCGGCGCCGAAGAGCTCGAGCGCGCGATCGATCGCCAGCCGCTCGGCGACGTCCACGACCTCGCAGCCGCCGTAGTACCGCTTTCCCGGCAGGCCTTCGGCGTACTTGTTGGTGAGGACCGAGCCCATCGCCTGGAGGACGGCCGGGCTCACGAAGTTCTCGCTCGCGATCAGCTCGAGCCCGTCCGCCTGACGGCGCGCCTCGTCGACCAGGACGTCGAGGATCTCGGGATCGGTCCGGCGCAGCTCCTTCACGCGTGGACCCGCTCGATTTTCTCGACCCGACGCTGGTGACGTCCGCCGCCGAACGGCGTCTCGAGGAACGTCCACAGGATCTTCTTCGCCTGGGTGGGCTGCAGGAGGCGGCTCCCTAGACAGAGCACGTTGGCGTCGTTGTGCTCGCGGGCCAGCGCGGCCATCTCCTCGGTCAGGCAGTTGGCGGCGCGAACGCCGGGCACGCGGTTGGCGGCGATCGACATGCCGATTCCGGCGCCGCAGATCAGGACCCCGACCGGGGCGCGGCCCGCAGAGACCGCGTCCGAGAGGCGCGCCGCGTAGTCCGGGTAGTCGACGGAATCGGGGGAATCGGTCCCCAGATCCTGTGGGGCCCAGCCGAGGTCGGCCAGGTGCTTCACGAGTTCCGTCTTCAGGTCGTACCCGGCATGGTCGGCGGCCAGCAGGATCGCGCGCTCGGTCGCCATCGCGCGTCCGTCAGGTCGTGGCCGGGGCGGCGGCCGGCTCCGGCTGTCCGGTGCCGGCCCTCTGGAGTCGCGCCTTCCGCAGGCGATGCCGCGCCAGCCGCTCGGCCGCGCGGTAGGTCGGGATCGCGTCCTCCTCGGCGATCCTGTACACCTTGAGGAGGGTCTCATAGATCCCGCGCGCCTTCTCCTTTGCCGTCTCCGCGTCGTACCCGACGATCTCGCTGTAGACGCTGATCAACCCGCCCGCGTTGATCACGTAGTCCGGCGCGTAGAGGATCCCGCGCGCGTCGACGGCGTCGCCGTGGCGATCCTCCGCGAGCTGGTTGTTGGCGGCGCCGGCCACGACCCGGCACCGGAGGCGCCGCAGCGTCTGATCGTTGATCACCGCTCCGAGCGCGCACGGAGCGAATACCTCGCAGTCGACGTCGTAGATGTCGTCGGGCGCGATCGGGGTCGCGCCGAACTCCTCCACGACGCGGTTCACCCGCTCCTGGTCGATGTCGGTGATCGAGATGACGGCCCCCTCGGCGGCCAGATCCTCGCACAGATGGTACCCAACGTGTCCGGCCCCCTGGACCGCGATCCGGACTCCCGAGAGATCGTCCGAGCCCAGCTTTTGCCGGCAGCTTGCCTTGATCCCCCAGTACACGCCGTACGCGGTCACCGGCGAGGGATCGCCCGAGCCGCGAGGACTCGACCGGATCCCCGTGACGTGCCGGGTCGCCTGATACACATACTCCATGTCGTCGACCGAGATGCCCACGTCCTCGGCGGTGATGTATCGTCCGCCCAGAGTGTCCACGAACCGCCCGTGAGCGCGGAGGAGGGCCTCGGTCTTGTCGGTCTTCGGGTCACCGAGGATCACCGACTTGCCGCCGCCCAGCTCGAGACCCGCCACCGCCGCCTTGTAGGTCATCCCCTCGGAGAGCCGGAGGACGTCGATCAGGGCCTCCTGCGTGCTCCGGTACGGCCACATCCGCGTCCCGCCCAGGGCCGGGCCGAGCGTCGTGTCGTGAATGGCGATGATCGACTTCAGTCCCGACTCCTCGTCGTGGCAGAAGACGACCTGCTCGTGGCCGTAGTCCTGCATCAGGTCGAAGATGTCCACCGTGTTCCTCCCGTGAATTTCGCGCGTCGAGGGTCGGGCGTGGCCCGCGCCCGGACACCGACCGAAGACTAATCCCCGAACAGTTCGTTGGCTATGACGAGCTGCTGGATCTCGGACGTCCCCTCGTAGATCTCGGTCACCTTGGCGTCACGGAAGAAGCGCTCGACCGGATAGTCCTTCATATATCCGTATCCGCCGAAGACCTGGACCGCCTTGACCGCCGCGTCCATCGCCGTCCGGCTGGCCAGGAGCTTGGCCATCGCGGCCTCCTTCCGGGCCGGCTCACCGCGGTCCTGCCGCTCCGCCGCCGCGTGGGTCAGGGCGCGTGCCGCGGCCACCCTGGCCGCCACTTCGGCGAGCATGAAGCGAAGCCCCTGGAACTCCGCGATCGGGCGGTCGAAGGCCGTCCGCTCCTTGGCCCAGTCGATCGCGAGCTGCAGGCAGGTCTCGGCGATCCCGAGCGCCTGGGCGGCGATCCCCAGCCGGCCGTGCTCGAGCGAGCCGAGCGCGTAGCGGAGACCCCGGCCCTCCTCACCCACCCGGTTCCCGGCCGGGACCCGGAGGCCGTCGAATACGATCTCGGCGGTGTTGGAGGCCTTCAGCCCCATCTTGTCCTCGGTCTTGCCGACCGAGTACCCCTCCCATCCGGTCTCGACCACGAACGCCGACACCCCGTCGGCCCCCTTTCCGCCCGTCCGCGCCATCGCCACGACCACGTCCGCCGTGCCGCCGTTGGTGACCCACGCCTTGGCGCCGTTCAGGACGTAGGTGTCGCCGTCACGCTCGGCGCGGCAGGAGAGGCCCGAGGGATCGGAGCCGGCATCGTGCTCGGAAAGAGCGAAGGCGCCCAGGAGCTTCCCTTCGGCCATCGGCCGCAGGTACCGCTCGCGGATGTCGTCGGTCCCGTGCTCGAGGATCATCCGGCTGGGGAGCGAGTTGTGGACGCTCATGGTGACCGCCATCGACGGGTCGACCCGGGCGATCTCCTCGAGCGCCATCAGGTAGGTCACCGTGTCGAGGCCGCTTCCGCCCCACTTCTCGGGGACCAGCATGCCGAGAAAGCCGAGCTCTCCCAGAGCTTCGACCTTGTCGCGAGGGAAGTGGCCGGTCCGATCCCACTCGTCGACATGCGGGGCGAGCTCGTTCCGGGCGAAGTCGCGGGCCGTCCGGACGATCTCCTGCTGCAGGTCCGACAGAGCGCGAAGCTCGGTCACCACGCGGCCCTCACTTCCCCTCCGCGTAATCGTAGAAACCGCGGCCCGACTTCCGGCCCAGACGGCCCGCCGTCACCATCTGCTTGAGAAGCGGGCAGGGCCGGTACTTGGGATCGCCGAGTCCTTCGTGGAGGACTTCCAGGATCGCGAGACAGACGTCCAGCCCGATGAAGTCGGCGAGCGCCAGTGGCCCGATCGGGTGGGAGAGCCCGAGCTTCGCCACCGTGTCGATCGCCTCCGGCTCCGCCACTCCCTCCATGACCGCGTAGATCGCCTCGTTGATCATCGGCAGGAGGATCCGGTTCGCCGCGAAGCCCGGGAAGTCGTTCACCGTGACCGGCGTCTTCCCGAGCGACTCGGCCAGCTCCACCACCGTCCGATGCGTCTCGTCCGAGGTCTCGAGGCCGCGGATCACCTCGACCAGCTTCATCATCGGCACCGGGTTCATGAAGTGCATGCCGATCACCTTGTCGGGCCGTCCGGTCGCGGCACCGAGGCGGGTGATCGGAATCGAAGAGGTGTTGGAGGCGAGGATGACCTCCGGGTCGAGGCGCCGGTCCAGCGTCTCGAAGACGGCAACCTTCGCGGCCTCCTCCTCGATGATCGCCTCGACGACGAGGCGCGCTCCCTCGGCGGCATCGAGATTATCATGCGGGGCGATCCGGCCGACCGCCGCGCCGGCCTGGTCGGCCGTGAGCACCTCCTTCCTGACCTGCCGATCCAGGTTCTTCCGGATCGTGGCCAGCCCCCGCTCGAGCGCACCTGGCGCGGTGTCGATCAGCGCGACCTCGTGAGCGTGCTGGGCGAAGACGTGGGCGATCCCGTTCCCCATCGTGCCGGCGCCGATGACCGCGACCTTCACAGCACCTCGATCTCCATCGCCACCGCGTTCCCGCCACCCAGGCAAAGTGTTGCCAGACCGGTCTTTAGACCACGGTCTTTCAACGCATGGATGAGGGTCGTCAGGACGCGCGCTCCGCTCGCTCCGATCGGGTGGCCGAGGGCGACCGCGCCGCCGTGCACATTGACCCGGTCCCAGTCCCAGCCGAGCTCCCGGCCGTCGGCCAGGGCCTGGACCGCGAAGGCCTCGTTGGCCTCGATCAGCTCGTAGTCGTCGATCGTCCGGCCGGTCTTCTGCATCAGTTTCCGGACCGCGAAGACGGGCGCGTAGAAGAGGAGTTTCGGCTCGGTGCCTGCCGAGGCGTAGTCGACGATCCGGGCGAGAGGCTCGAGGCCGTGCTCACCGGCGTACGCCGCGCTCGTCACGACCAGCGCGCTCGCCCCGTCGTTCAATCCGGGCGCGTTCCCGGCCGTCACCGTCCCTTCCTTCGTGAAGGCGGGCTTCAGCTTCCCGAGGATCTCCAGCGTCGTGTCCTTGCGCGGCCCTTCGTCCGTGTCGATCGCGGTCGTCCCCTTCCGTCCTTCCATCGCGACCGGGACGATCTCCTTCCTGAACTTCCCTGCCGCGATCGCCGCGACCGCCTTCCGGTGGCTGTCGAGGGAGAACCGGTCCTGCTCCTCACGGCCGATCGCGGACTTCTCGGCGGTCAGCTCGGCGTGCTTTCCCATGTGGACGCCCTCGAACGCGCACCAGAGCCCGTCCCGGATCATGGCGTCGACCAGCTTCTGATCGCCGAACTTGATCCCCTCGCGGGCGCCCTCGACGAGAAACGG
>DASRVA010000035.1:0-8744 GCA_035687745.1 Gemmatimonadota bacterium | reverse complement strand
CGGACCCGGGATCGCGGGCCGCCGCGGTTTCGTCTTTCAGGCTTCGGATCGCCGCCTCGTGGGCCGCCGCGAGCGCGGAGACCGAGATTCCCCACGCGATCGACTCGGTGTCCGGCCAGCCGCCCCGGCGGACGGCCCCCGCGCCGATCGCGCCGACCCAGGCCGAGCCAGCTTCCAGCGCGTCCGCCATCTCCGCGGCAAGAGGTGCCGCGATCGTGTAGCTGGCGAGCCAGTCGGCCAGGATCCCCTCGAACGACCCCGGCTCGAGGCTCGAGCTCATCCGTCGACCAGCCCGGCGACGATCTGGGGCGCCCGGTCGAGCGCCTCGTCGATCCGTTCGACGTCCTTCCCGCCCGCCTGCGCCATGTGCTTCTTCCCTCCCCCGCCGCCACCGATCAGGGACGCCAGCTCGCGGATGACGGACGGCGCGTCCAGCGTCCCCTTCTGGATCAGGTCGTCGGTCACGACGGCGAGCAGGTTCGCCTTCCCGTTCAGCTCGGCCCCGACCACGCCGACGCCGGAGCGGATCCGGTTCCTGAGGGCGTCGCCGATAGCCCGGAGGTCGTCCATCGAGGTCGGCTCGGCCCGGAGCGTCACGACCTCGACCCCGTTCACGTTCGTGGTCGTGCCGAGATCCCCAGCGCCCCCGGCACCGGCTTTCCGGCGCACCTGTTCCAGGCCGCGCTCGGCCAGCCGCTTCTCCTCGATCAGCCGGTCCAGCCGGGACGGGAGCTCGTCGGGCGAGACCCTGAGCCGATCGGCGGCCTCGGCGAGCAGGGCCTCGCGGCGGCGGAACTCCTCGACCGCCCGCGGGCCGGTCACGACCTCGATCCGTCGGACACCCCCGGCGGCGCTCGACTCGGACAGGATCCGGACGACGCCGATCTGCCCCGTCCGCTCGACGTGACAGCCACCGCAGAGCTCGATCGAACGATCGTCGCCGATCGAGACGACCCGCACGCGCTCACCGTACTTCTCGCCGAAGAGCGCCATCGCGCCCTTGGCCCGCGCCTCGTCGAACGGCAGGACCTCCTTGCGCACGGGAAGGTCCTCCAGGACCCAGCGATTGGCCTCGTCCTCGATCGCGGCGATCTCCCCGGGATCGAGGGCGCGGGGATGGGAGAAGTCGAACCGCATCCGGTCCGGCGCCACCAGCGAGCCCGCCTGACGGACATGGTTGCCGAGACGGTCCCGCAGGACGGCATGGAGGACGTGGGTCACCGTGTGGTGCCGCTCGGTCTGGCGGCGGCGCCCGGTGTCGACCTCCGCCCGAACCGCCGTGCCCACGACGACCCGGTCCGGATCCCCCTCGATCAAGCGGGCGACCGGCACGAACACCTCGCCGTGCCGCCCGACGTCGAGGACCTCCAGGCGGAACCCGTCGCCCGCGATCCAGCCCGCATCGGCGACCTGTCCACCGCCGGTCGCGTAGAACGGGTTCCTGCGCAGGACCAGGCGGAACGTGTCGCCCGCGCGGACCATGCGCTCGATGACCGTGTCCACGGCCAGCTCGTCGTACCCCACGAACGTGGTCGTCGGGGCGTGCGCCGGATCGTCCAGGCCGAGCTCTCCGAAGGCGAAGCCGGCGGCGTGGTCGAACCCGCCTGCGGCGCGCGCACGCTCGCGCTGCTCTTCCATCCGGAACTCGTAACCGGCCTGGTCGATCGCGTGGCCGCGCTCGCGGGCGATCAGCTCCGTCAGGTCGGGGGGAAAGCCGTACGTGTCGTACAGCGAGAAGACCCGGTCGCCGGAGACGGCGGCCCCTGACGGAATTCTCTGGAGCTCCTCCTCGAGGATCGCCATCCCCTGGTCGATCGTCTGAAGGAACCGCTCCTCCTCGGCCCTGAGGATCGTCCCGATCCGCTCCTCCTGGCCCTCCAGGTCGGGGTACGCCTCCTGCATCTCGGCGACGATCGAGGGCGCCAGGGCGTGGAGGACCGGCTCGCGCACGTCGAGGAGCCAGTAGTGGCGGACGGCGCGGCGGATGATCCGCCGGAGGACGTAGCCGCGCCCCTCGTTGGAGGGATAGACCCCGTCGCCGATCAGGAAGGTGGATGCCCGGCCGTGGTCGGCGAGCACGCGGAACGACACCCCCACCTCGTTGCCGGCCTCGTACTCCTTGCCGGTCCGCTCGGCGATCCGCTCCAGAATCGGCGTGAAGAGGTCGCTGTCGTAGTTCGAGTAGACGCCCTGGACGACGGCCGCAATCCGCTCGAGCCCCATGCCGGTGTCGACCGACGGCCGGGGCAGGTCCTTCATCGAACCGTCGGCCGAGCGCTCGAACTGCATGAACACCAGGTTCCAGATCTCGAGGTACCGCTCCTCGTTCTCGGCCGGGGTCCCCGAGCCATACTCGGGACCGAAGTCCCAGAAGATCTCCGAGCACGGCCCGCAGGGGCCGGTGTCCCCCATCGCCCAGAAGTTGGTGTCGTCGCCGAGCCGGAGGACCCGCTCGGCGGGGATGCCCGTGACCGCCGGCCACAGCGCGGCCGCGTCGTCGTCGTTCTCGTGCACGCTCGCCCAGAGCCGGTCGGCCGGGAGCTCCAGGTCCTCGGTCAGGAACTGCCAGGCGTAGAGAATCGCCTCCTTCTTGAAGTAGTCGCCGAACGAGAAGTTGCCGAGCATCTCGAAGAAGGTGTGATGGCGCGGCGTGTAGCCCACGTTCTCGAAATCGTTGTGCTTCCCGGATACCCGCAGGCATTTCTGGGACGAGGTGGCCCGGTCGAACCCGAGCTTCCGCCTCCCCGTGAAGACGTCCTTGAACGGCACCATTCCGGCGTTCACGAACAGGAGCGTCGGGTCGTCCTGCGGGACGAGCGGCGCCGACGCCACCCGCGTGTGCCCGTGGGCGACGAAGAAGTCGAGAAAGCGGTAGCGGATCTCGTGTCCGGTCATCCGAGGATGCGAAGGTGCGAAGGGACGCGGCGCACGCCGCGGGCCCTGTACGGCTATCTGATTATCGAATCAAAGGTTAGCGAATATACCCGGCGGCCGGAGGGACGGGAAGGACGACCACCGCCGCCCTTCCAGGCGTCTTTACAAACCGCGATCGGAGGGGAAGGTTGGAAGCGTGCAGATCCAGTCGACCCCCATCGGCGTCCTCATCTTCCTGGTAGCATGGACGGCGCCGGGCATCGCCCAGGACAAGACCGCCCGGGTGAAGGTCCAGATGCCCTGGCTGGACGCCACCTCCGGCTACATGAAGATCGCGGGGATCGACGGGGAATCCATGGACGTGGGTCACGAGAAGTGGATCCGGGCTGGCTCGCTGCGCTGGGAATCGGCCGCTGTCCAACAGGGCCGGCTCGGGTCGACCGGGGAGGTCGTGATCACCAAGCCGCTCGACAGGTCCTCTCCACGGCTCATCGAGAAGATCGGCACCCGAGATCCTATCCCCTCGATCGAGCTTCACGCACCGGCGGGCACGGATGCTTCCGGGCAGCCGACCTACAACGCGTTCGAGATGAAGAACGTCCGCATCATCCGCTACTCGATCGACGCCGCCGGGAGCGTCCCCATGGAGAGCATCACCTTCCACTTCGAGAAGATCGACATCAAGGAGGGCCCGGTCCTCAAGGGGCAGAAGATCCTCCAGAACTGACTCCTCGTCCGGAGCCCGCCAGCCGCGCGCACTCCGCATGACGAAAGCAACTGACCAGATGGTCGTTGACGACGCCGGTCGCCTGCAGGAACGCGTAGACGATGGTCGGGCCGACGAACGAGAAGCCGCGCCCCTTCAGATCCTTGCTGACCGTCTCCGCGAGGGGCGTCTTCGCGGGTATCCGGCCGATCGACCGCCACCGATTCTGGATCGGCCGCCCGTCCACGAATCCCCACAAGTGGTTGGCGAAGCTCCCGGCCTCCGCCTGCACGTCCAGGAAGGCGCGCGCGTTCCCGATCGCGCTGTCGATCTTCTGGCGGTTCCGGACGATGCCGGGGTCCTTCAGGAGACGCTCCACGCTCCGGCGGTTGAACCGCGCCACCTTCTCGGGATCGAACCCGGCGAACGCCCGGCGGTACCCCTCCCGCTTCCTCAGCATGATCTCCCACGAGAGGCCGGCCTGGGCACAGTCCAGGAGGAGGTGCTCGAACAGGAGCCGGTCGTCACGGCACGGCACCCCCCACTCCCGGTCGTGGTAGGGGATCGAGAGTTCGGTCCTCGCCCAGCCGCAGCGGGAACTATCGCGATCCTTCGCGCTCACGCCCCTCCTTCCGCGAGGTCGTCCTCGGTAAACCCGTAGACCAGCATGTCCATCGTCGTCCCCTCCTTGGTGACCGCCTTCCTGAGCCGTCCCTCCAACCGGTAGCCGGCCTTCTCGAGCACCCTGGCCGAGGCCGGGTTCCACTCGTACACGTAGGCATAGACGCGCGCGACGTCGAATGTCTGGAAGGCGTACCGGGTCAGGGCGCGCACGGCTTCGGTGACGATCCCCCGGCCCCAGTAGGGCTCTCCCAGCCAGTAGCCGATCTCCATCGCGCGGCGGTGGACGTCCTCCTGGGGATGGAGCCCGATCCCCCCCACCGCCTCCCCTTCGACCTCGAGGGCGAAGGCGGTCTCGGGGTGGGCCGCGCGGGCGGTCCGGATCCAGGCCTTGGCGTCCTTCCTGCCGTACGGGTGGGGGAACCGGTCGCGAAGGTTGCGCGCCACGGCGCGGTTGTTGGCCAGCCGGACGATCGAATCCACGTCGTCCTTACGCCAGCTCCGGATCGTGCAGCTTTCGAGCCGGATCTCCATGCGCGCTCTCGTCTGAGGGTCACCCGTTCGGCGCGACGACCGCCTTGACCACCCGCCCCGCCTCGACGTCGGCCAGCGCGTCGTTCATCTCGTCCAGGCCGTACTCCCGGCCGATCGTGCGCTCCCACCCGATCCGGTCGCCGTGCCGGGCGAGCACGTCCACCATGCGGCGAAAGTGATCGTAGCCCGCGCCCCAGACCCCACGCACGTCGAGGTGCTTCCTGTTGATCATGGCGTGCGGATGGATGGTCGTCTCCCCGGCATCGGTGTACTGGCCGGCGACCACGTAGCGCCCCGCATCACGCGTCATCCGGAGCCCCTCGCCGATCGCCGCCGGAGACCCGGTGGCCTCGATCGTGACGTCGGCGCCGCGGCCGGCCGTGAGCTCACGGACCCGCTCGACCCGCTCGTCCGGCGAGGTCCCGTCCAGGGGGACGGTCGCGTCCGCCCCCACCCTGCGCGCGACCTCGAGCCGCCCCGCGGGGCCGCCGATCACGATCACCGCTCCCGCGCCCGAGAGTAGCGCGAGGGCGGCCGCGCTCAGGCCCACCGGGCCTGATCCCTGGACGGCCACCAGGTCGCCGATCCGGATCTCCGCCCGGTCGACGGCGTGGATCGCGGTCGCGAGGCCGCACCCGCCGGCGATCAGGCGGCGGGCGTCGACGCCCTCGGGGAGCGGGATCACGCCGACCCCCGGCTTCAGGTAGATGGCCTCGCACCAGCCGCCCAGGAGGCCCTCGTCCGCGCCGTAGGTGATCCCGTACACCTTCCGATGCGGGCACCGGTTCGGGGCCCCCGCGACCCGGCAGAACCAGCAGCGGTGGCACGTCTCGTGGACGTCGTGGAAGGTCACCACGTCGCCGATCGCGATCGCGCGCCCGTCGGGGTCCTCGACCCTCCCGCCTGTTTCGACCACCCGCCCCACCGACACGTGGCCCGGCACGATCGGGTAGGGGACGCCCGCCAGGCGACCGTGGTGGAGGTGGACGTCGGTTCCGCACACCTCGCTGTAGATCGTCTCGAGGAGGATGCCGCCCGGCTCGATCTCGGGCGCCGGGAGCTCGCGCACCTCGATCGGCGCTCCGGGTCCGGGCATGACCGCCGCACGTGGCACCCTCCTCATGCCCCCGGCTCGGGCAGGATCTCCCGGCAGACGTCGTAGATGAGCGTGTTGTCGAAGCCGCGCCGCTGGAGGTAGGCGGCGACCCGCCGCCAGCGGGTCTCGTCGTCCTGGTCGGCGACCCGCGGCAGATACGCCTCGACCAGGCGGCGGGCGAGGGCCGGATCGTCCACGTCTTCCTCGACGAAGGCCGCGTCAACCGCGCCGGCGGCGTTCGCGGCCGGCACGCCGCGGTCGACCAGCTCGCTCACGATCCGGCGGCGGGCGCGGGGCTTCATCCGGACGGCGTCCAGCGCGTAGGCGCGGGCGTAACGGGCGTCGCTGACCAGGTCCTTCCGGGCGAGCTCCTCGACGACGGCCCGGACGACCTCCTCTTCGGCCTCGCCCCTGGCCGTGAGCTTCTCGCCCAGCTCCCGCACCGTGTGCTCGCGACGCGCGAGGAGCCTGAGCGCGCGCTTCCGGACACGCTCCATGGCCTCCGGATCGGGCTCCCGCTCCGAGCGCCTCACTTGGGCCGCGGCGGCTCCAGGGGCACGATGATCCAGAGAAGGAGGTACACGAGGATGCCGGGAAAAGCCGCGCTCAGGAGCGAGACGACCACGTACACGACCCTGAGCAGCGTCACGTTCAGATCGTAGCGTTCGGCCAGGCCCCCGATGACGCCGGCGATCATCCGCTTCTCGCGACTCCGCCTGAGGCCCGGCCGCACGGCATCCGCGCTCATGTACCACCTCCTCCGCGCCGCACGAAGGTCTGGGTCTGCTCGCCGCCGAACTCGTCGGGACGGATTCCGGCCCCACGCTCGGACGCAACGCCGGGCTCGCAATCGAGTCGCATCGTGTCGTCGCCGTCCAGGTCGAAGATGCAGTAGAGGACGTATCCCCGAAGGGGTCCTTCCTCGAAGCCCGACAGATCGAGGGCGCGTGGCGAGGCGTCGAGGTCGGTCTCGTACCGGATCTGGAACGTGTCCGGCAGGAGCCAGAGCGCGGTGCCGTCCTCGCGGAAGACGAAGGAGGACCCCGCGGCGTTCTCGCTCGTTGCCTGCCACTCGCCGACCAGGCCGGGGGAGTTTCCGCAGGCGGCGGCGACCGGGATCGCGAACACCGTCGCGGCGACCGCCCGTCTCAGCACGTCGAGTGGAAGAGGCCGCCCACGGCCTCCTTCTCCCGGAGCTCGTTGTAGAGCCGGACCGCCTCCTCGGTAGGGAGGACGTGTGCGGCGACGCCCTTCTCCTCCAGCATCTCGAGGGTGTCGGGGCGGACCTGGAGGCGGCGCTGGACGCCGCGCGAGAGGACGATCGTCCTGGCCCCCTTCGCGAGCAGCTCCTGGACGTCGGCGGGCTGGATCCCCGGCTCGTGACGGGTGCCGGTCTCGTTCCAGTCCCACTCCCGGGAGCCCCCGGGCCAAAGCTTGGCGTCCTTGTAGGGCGCCTCCGCCCCCTCGACCTCGATCCGGCCCCATGCGACGCGCCGGATGCGGGGGGAGACGTTCGGTCGGGGCGGGTCCTGGATCATCCGGCCAGTATACCGGCCCGCGCGGAAGGGCGGCCACCGAAGGGCCGCCGTTGAAGGAGCGGCCTGCCGGGCCCATATTCCGGACATGGCCGACGGCCACCCGTTGACACCGTCCGTCCGCCCCGCCGATCTCGAGCCGCGCGATCCCACGCCCAGCGAGAGCAGCTTCCCCGACTTCGAGTGCGAGCCCCTCACGCGCTCGGAGTACATCTCGGCCCTGGTCCACTTCTATCGCGGCGAGCTCGAGCGCGCGGGCGACTGGCGGGCGCGGCTCGATCCGACCACCAACTGGGCGGTCGTCACGACCGGCGCCATGCTGTCGTTCGCCTTCAACACGCCGGACCACTCGCACGTGACCGTGCTGCTCACGGTCGCGCTGGTCTCGATCTTCCTGGGATTCGAATCGCGGCGCTATCGCTACTTCGATGTCTGGCGGTCGCGCGTCCGGATGATCGAGGAGAACTTCTGGATCCCGATGATCCGGCGGAACCTGGTGAGTCCCCGCGCGGACTGGCGGGAGCAGGTCGCGCACGATCTGGATCGACCGACCTTCAAGCTCAGCTACCCGGAGGCGATCGCCGTCCGGATGCGCTACAACTACCTGTGGATCTTCCTGGCCATCCTGGCGGCGTGGCTGGCCAAGCTCGCCATCCATCCGGCACCCGCGCAGGACCTGGCGACGGTCATCGATCGAATGGCGGTCGGGCCGCTCCCGGCCTTGGTCATGCTGGTCCTCGTGACGGCCTTCTACGCGGCGTGCGTCGGGCTCGCCATGTGGGCCGGCCACTCCGGCAGGAACGTGGACGAGGTCCGCGGACTGGAGGAGCAGATGGATCACTGGAAGACATGAGCCCCGAATCGCGCCGGGTGGCCGGCATCCTGCTCATCCTGCTGCCCACGGTCGTGATCGGCGGGGTGAGCGTCCTCACCCTATTGGTTCACGACCCGGCGTACGCGGAGAACGCGCTCCGGCAGGACCTGTGGCGGGCGGGGCACGCTCATGCGGGCGTGCTCCTCATCCTGTCGTTGGTCGCGCTGCGGTACGTGGACGAGGCGGCGCTGGGCGAGGGCGCGCGGCGGTTCGTCCGGGCCTCGATCCCGTCCGCCGCCATCCTGCTTCCCGTCGCCTTCTTCCTCTCGGTGCTCTCCCCCGACGCCACCGAGCCCAACGCGCTCATCAACCTGGCGTACGTGGGCGCGGCCGTCCTGGTGGCCGGGCTCCTGACGCTCGGGATCGGGCTCGTGCGCAGGCGGCCTACCGGCTGATCGCGACCGGCTCCCGCGCCTCCGCCGGCATGTGCTCCTCGAGATAGCGGGTCAGCAGGCTGTAGAGGTGGAGGGTCGTGTTCTTCCCCTCGAAGATCCCGTGCGTCCG
>DASRVA010000034.1:0-16142 GCA_035687745.1 Gemmatimonadota bacterium | reverse complement strand
GGCGCGCCAGCTCGAGAAGGTCGCTGACCAGGGCCGCCAGACGCTCGACGTGGCGGCGGATCACGGTGGCGTGCTGGCGAGCCTCCTCGGCGGAGAGTCCCGCCTCCGAGAGCGCCTCGGCGTATCCCGACAGTGCGGTCAACGGCGTCCGAAGCTCATGGCTCACGTTGGAGACGAAATCCCGGCGCACCGTCTCGACTCGCTTGAGCGAGGTGATGTCGTGGAAGACGGCCACGGCCCCACCGTCGGGGAGGGCGACCGCATGGATCGTCAACGTCCGCTCGGTGGGCCACGTGACCTGAATCTCCCGGCTCACCGTTCGGCCATCGGTCAATTCCTCGAACGCCTCCGCCACCCCCGGGCTCCGGAGCGCCTCGCCGAGGCTGCGTCCGGTGACCGGCCGTTCGAGGCCAAAGATCCGCCGCAGCGCCGGGTTCGTGCGGCTCACGCGACCCGATCGATCCGTGACCAGCACCCCTTCCGCCATGCCGTCCAGCACGGCCTCGAGCCGTTCCCTCTCGAGCGTCGCCTCGGCGATTCGCGAAGCAAGCTGGTTCCGCGCGCCGTCGAGCGCTCGCGCCAGGTCCTCCAGCTCGTCCCCCGTCCCTACGCGAACGCGGGCGTCGAGATCGCCGCGCTCGACCCGCTGGGCCGTCTCGCTGAGCTGCGCGATTGGACGGCTGAGGCGCCTCGCCCAGGCCGCGCCCGCCAGCAAGGCCAGCGCAAGGGCCAGCGCGAGAGCTGCAGCGACACCCCGGCCGGCGGCCGCCCGAGCCGCGTCTACGCGGGTGAAGGGGACCGCGATCCTGGCCACCGAGCCCCTCCACGCGCCTTCATCCAGTCGCCGGGCGCGGTACAACATCCGCGTGTCGACCGAGCGCGAATCGCGCACGCTGGCGCCCTCGCCCCGCGTACGCGCCTCGACGACCTCGGCGCGGCCCCCGTGGTCGTCAAGGGCGGCCAGGTCCTGGTCGTCGAACTCGCTGTCGGCGACGACCCGGCCATCCGGCGCGATCACGGTGACGCGTGCGTCGGCCCCGGATCCCAGATCGTCGATGAAGGCATCCAGCTCGTTCGCGTCCGCTGGGGCGGCATCCTCGAGCGCGACGGTGACGAGCCGGAGCCCCGTGGTCACCCGGTCGTCGATTCCGCTGCGTGCCGCGCCGGTGGCCGTCCGGTACAACGGCACGCCCGCCACGAGAGCCAGGACGAGACCGAACGCCAGATAGGTGAGGAGGATCCGGTTCCGTAACCGCATCGTCTCGCGAGGTCCGCTTCAGCCGGCCATTCAGCCGGAAGGCGGGTTGAACTTGTAGCCCACGCCCCAGGCCGTCTCGATCCACTCGCCATGTTCACCGAGCTTTCTCCGCAGGCGGGCCACGTGGGCATCCACGGTCCGGTCGTACCCCTCGAAGTCGTAGTCCCACACCTGGCGCAGCAGCTCGGCGCGGCTGAACACCCGGTTCGGGTGGGTCACGAGGAAGAGCAGGAGATCGAATTCCCGTGTCGTCAAGCGGATTGGCTCATCCTGCAACTCGACCGTCCGCCCGGCCACGTCGATTCTCAGGCCGTCGAGCTCGATCTGGTCCGGATGGGCATCCTCGCCGTGGCTTCGCCTGAGGACAGCGGCGATCCTGAGCAGCAACTCCCGCAGGTTGAACGGCTTCGTGATGTAGTCGTCGGCTCCCAGCTCGAGCCCGACGATGCGGTCGACCGGCTCTCCCCTGGCCGTCAACATGATCACGGGGAGCCGTGACGTTCGCGCGTCCCGCTTCAGTCGCCGGCAGACCTCCAGGCCGTCCAGGTGCGGGAGCATGAGGTCGAGCAGCACCAGGTCGACGGTCTCCCGCGACGCGGTCTCGAGCCCCTCCAGCCCGTCTTCCGCCAGGAGCACACGGTAGCCGGCCCGGTCGAGCTGGCGATCGAGCAGGCTCCTCAGGTCCGGCTCGTCTTCCACCACGAGGATCACCGGATGGGTCCCCTGGGTCCGCCCGTCCTTCACTGGTCGAACTCCCCCTCGATCTCGGTGGCGTGGTGCTTGATCGTCCGCGCCTCCACGATGTAGATGACATCCTCCCCGAGGTTCGTGGCGAGGTCGGCGACCCGCTCGAGATTCCGCGCCACGAGCATCATCTGGAGAGCGGGGATCACCGTGTTCGTGTTCTCGGCCATCCGGGAGAGCATGAGCCGGAACACGGTGTCGTTGTAGCGGTCCACCTCCTCGTCACGCATGCACACGTTGCGGGCGAGAGCGACGTCACGCTCGATGAACGCGGTGATGGCATCCCGGAGCATGCCGGTGGCGAGCTCGGCCATCTGGTCCAGCTCCGTCGGCTGCGGCATCGGGAACGCCTCGGCCAGCCGCTTCGCGCACTGGGCGATGTTGACGGCGTGGTCGCCTACCCGCTCGAGGTCATTCGAGATCTTGAGCACGGCGACCAGCGTGCGCAGGTCCCCCGCCATCGGCTGGCGGCGGGCCAGGAGGTTGATGGCCTGCTCCTCGATCTCCAGCTCCAGGGCATCCACGTCACGGTCCGCGAGGATGGTCTGCTGCGCTGCCTGAGCGTCCAGCCGCTTGACGGCCGTCAGGCCGGAACGCATCTGCTCCTCGGCCCGTCCAGCCATGCGGAGCAGGAGCTCCCGCAGATCCTTTAACTCCTGATCAAAGTGCCGCTGGGTCGCCTTAACCGAATCTTCCGGTGACATAGTCCTCCGTGTTCCGTTCGCTCGGGGCGGTGAAGATCCTGTCGGTCTCGTCGTACTCGATGAGTTCGCCCAGGTAAAGGTACGCCGTATAGTGCGAGACCCGTGCCGCCTGCTGCATGTTGTGGGTCACGATGACGATCGTGTAGTTCTGGACCAGCTCCTGAATGAGCTCCTCGATCTTGGAGGTGGCGATCGGATCCAGCGCTGACGCGGGCTCGTCCATCAGCAGGACCTCGGGCGTCACCGCGAGCGCCCGGGCGATGCAGAGCCGCTGCTGCTGCCCGCCCGAGAGCTCGAGCGCGCTCTCCTCCAGCCGGTCCTTCACTTCGTCCCACAGGGCTGCCTGATGCAACGAGCGCTCGACGATTTCGTCCAGGTCCCCGTCGACGCCGTTGATCCGCGGCCCGAAGGCGACATTGTCGTAGATCGACTTGGGAAACGGGTTGGGCTTCTGGAACACCATCCCGATCCGACGGCGCACCTCAACCGGATCGACATGATCGGCGTAGAGGTTCTCGCCGCGGAAGATGACCTGCCCTTCGATCCGCGCGTTGGGGACGAGGTCGTTCATCCGGTTGAAGCATCGTATCAGCGTGGACTTCCCGCACCCGCTGGGACCGATCAGCGACACGATCTTGTTCTTCGGGATCTCCATCGAGATCGACTTGACCGCCTCGTTGTCGCCGTAGAACACGGAGAGGTCCTGCGTCTCGAGCGCGGGAGTGCCTTCGGCGCTCACCTTGATCGTGGGCACGCGCTCACCATTCCTTCCGGTACTTGTTGCGCAGCCAGATGGCCAGCGCGTTCATCGACAGGAGGAGCACGAGCAGGACGATGATCGTGGCCGCCGCCAGGTTCCGAAACTCGTCCTGGGGACGCGACGCCCAGTTGAAGATCTGGATGGGCAGCACGGTGAAAGCGTCGCGGGGACCGTCGGGAACGAAGGCGATGAACGTGAGGGCGCCGATCATGATCAGCGGCGCCGTCTCCCCGATCGCTCTCGAGAGGCCGAGGATGGTGCCGGTCATGATGCCGGGGAGCGCGTTCGGGAGGACGTGGTGGCGGACGGTCTGCCAGCGCGTCGCGCCGAGGCCGTAGGACGCTTCCCGGATCGAGCCGGGGACGGCGCGGATCGCCTCCTGGCCGGCGATGATGATGACGGGCAGGACGAGCAGCGCGATCGTCAGGGCGCCCGATATCAGACTCCGGCCGCCGGTCAGGGCGAACATCCACCGAACGAAGACGGCCAGCCCAAGGATCCCGTAGATGATCGACGGGACGCCGGCCAGGTTGGCGATGTTGGTCTGGATCACCGTCTGGACCCAGTTCTTTCCGGCGTACTCCTCCAGGTAGACCGCCGCCGCCACACCGAGCGGGAACGCGATCAGGGCGACCAGCCCCATCAGCCACAGCGTTCCCGCCAGCGCCGGCTTGATGCCGGCCCGGGAGGGAATGCGCGACGGCGACTCGTTGAAGAAAGTTCCCGTGAGCCAGCCGACACCGTCGATCAGGACGTCCACGAGCAGGACCGCGAGGACGGCGACCCCCGCCACCGTCGTTCCCAGGCACAGGAGCTTGAACAGACGCCCCCACCGGCGCCGGCGGACGAGGCCGGGCGGCGTGGTCAGGAGGAGCCCCGGCCCATCGTTCACGCGTACACCTCCCGGTACCGCTTCAGGAACCAGCGCCCGAAGATGTTCATTCCCAGGGTGACCACGAAGAGAAGGAGGCCCACCGCGAAGATCGACTGGTACTCGATCGAGCCGAACGGGGTGTCGCCCAGGCTCACCTGAACGATGTAGGCGGTCATCGTCTGGATCGACTCGCGCGGGTCGAACGTGAGCTGGGGGGTCATCCCTGCCGCCAGCACGACCGCCATCGTCTCCCCGATGGCCCGGGAGACGGCCAGGATGAACGAGGCGACGATCCCCGAGAGCGCGGCCGGCGTGACGACCCGCGTGGCGACCTCGAGCTGGGTCGCCCCGAGGGCGTAGGCGCCCTGCCGGAGCGCCCGCGGCACCGCCGCCATCGCGTCCTCGGAGAGCGATGCGATCAAGGGCAGGATCATGACCCCGACCACGATGCCTGCCGAGAGCGCGTTGAAGATCCCGAGACCCGGGATCACGTAGCGCAGGAGCGGGGTCACGAACGTCAGCGCGAAGTATCCGTAGACCACGGTCGGGACCCCGGCCAGGATCTCGAGGACCGGCTTGAGCACGTTGCGCAGCCGGCGCGGGGCGTACTCGCTCAGGTAGATAGCGGACCCCAGGCCGAGCGGCACCGCGATCAAGCTCGCAATCAGCGCGATCAGGACCGAGCCCACGAGCAGGGGCAGGACCCCGAACCGCTGGGGCTCGAACAGCGGCGTCCACTGGGTTCCGGAAAGGAACGCCAGGATCGGCACCCGGCGGAAGAAACCCACCGACTCCCAGACCAGCACTACGACGATCCCGACCGTAGTCAGGATCGAGAAGGCCCCGGCCAGGAAGAGAACGGCCCCGATGGCGCGTTCCTTGAGCGCTCGGCCGGCACCCTCGAGCCCGAGGCCATTCTCCGGCGGGACGGCGTCCATGCCGCCGGCCGGCCAGGGCCCCTCCGCGAGGACCTCGCGCTTCAAGCGCGGCTCGAGGTTCACTCGGCTCCGGTCGTGTCCGCGCCCGAGATCTTGGCCAGCTCGGCCTCGTACTGGTCGGGCTGGAGCGGGATGTAGCCGACCGCCCGCACCAGCTCGGGCCCTTCCTGGAGGAAGAACTCGACGAACGCCTCGACCTGCGGCTTGGCCAGCGCGCGATCGCTCACGTAAAGGTAGAGCGGGCGGCTCAGCGGCGCGTACGTGCCGGTCTCGATGGTCTCGACGCTGGGCTGGACGCAGCCCGAGCCCCCGTCCACCCCGAGCAGCTTGAGGCGCTCGGCGTTCTCCTCGTAGTAGGCGAATCCGAAGTAGCCGAGCGCGCCGGCGTCCCCCTCGACCCCCTGGACCAGGACGTTGTCGTCCTCGCTGGCGGTGTAGTCGGGACGGCTGGCGTCCTCTTCGCCGACGATCGCCTCGGTGAAGTAGTCGAACGTCCCGCTGTCCGTGCCGGGGCCATAGAGAACGAGCCGCTTGTCGGGGAAGCCCTGCCGGATCTGGTTCCAGTTGTTCACCTGGCTCCCCGGCTCCCAGACGCGCTTGAGCTCGTCGGTGGTGAGGCAGGCGACGAAGTCGTTGGACGGATTCGTGACGACGGAGAGGCCGTCCCAAGCCACCCTGAGCTCCGTGTAGACGATTCCGCTTTGCCGGCAGGCCGCGGCCTCGGAATCCTTGATCGGCCGCGAGGCGTCCGAGACGTCGATCTCGCCGGCGCAGAAGCGCTTGAAGCCGCCGCCCGTGCCCGAAACCCCCACCGTGACGCGCGTGTTCGGGTGCATCCGCTGGAACTCTTCCGCCACGGCCTCGGCGATCGGATAGACGGTGCTCGACCCGTCCGCCTGGACGGACCCTGATAAGCCCGACCCGTCGGCCCCCTCGTCGGCTCCGCCGCCGCAGGCGGCAAGGGCCAGAAGAGCGCCGGTTGTGAGGAAGAAGCGTGCGCTGTGTGCGATCATGGCTTGTGCATGTCCTTTCGTCTGATGAACTATCCGGCCCGCGACCTTACGCGGGCCGTCAGAACCCGAATCCGGTCTGAATCCGGAGCGCGACGTCGTCGGAGTCCTCGAGCTCCCCGCCGCCATCGAAGGAGACCCAGTCGACCTGGAGCTGGGTCCGGATCCGTTCCTTCCAATACAGGTTGATGCCGCCGGTAAGGACGGTGGTCGACGGCTCGGTGTCCGACAGATCGACCATGACGTCGTCGACGACGACCGAGCCGTCCTCGATTCGCGTCTGCCCGGCCCGCACGATCGGCTCCCAGCCGATCAGGAACGGGGTGTCGTAGGTCGCGACGTGCCAGCCCGCGATCGCCTGCCACGCGAAAAAGCTCGCGTCGTCGTCCCCCAGCACCACCGGGTCGTGATCGTCCCCGAAAAAGATCTGGCCGAGGACCTGGGGGCCGGGCTTCGCGTACTCCCCTCCCCGGACCGCGAGCTCGACGGCCTGATACCAGGCGGCTTCCGTGGCGGCCGGAGGATCGCTCAGCCGGAGCCCGGTCCAGGCTCCCGCGACCCGCCACCCCACCGCGACCTCGGCCTCCAGGCGTGCCGCCACCTGCTTGCCGTCGTCCAGCTCGTCTTCGTTGTCCCCCTGCCCGTTGAAGACGCCGGCCGTGGCCCGGACGCGGTCGAAACGGCCGTTCCAGTCGGCGCCGATGTCGCGCGCGTTGTACCCCAGGTCGTCGAGCAGGCCGTTGGGAGTGAAACCGGTGGCACCACGCGGCAACGGGTCACGCTCGACGACCGGCAGCTCGCGGCTCGTGATCAGCTCGAGCTCGTCGAAGGGGACCTTGAACTGGCCTGCACGGAGCTCCAGACGCGGATCGAACCGCAACGTCACGTAGCCGTCGGTCAACTGCGCGTCTCCGCGGCCGAAGTCGCCCTCCACGTACGTGTAGAGCCAGCCGCCGGCGTAAGCGGCGATTCCGAGCCGAGCCCGCCGAAGGAGCCATTCGGAGTCGGCCTCGGCGTCGGCCGAGGTGGTGTTGAATTGTGCCTGGACGTTGGCGCGAACCCTGACGCTGTCGACCCCGGACGCGGTCACGGTCTGAGCCCGTAGCGGAGCCGCCAGGATCGCGGAGCCAGCGAAGGTGAGGAGAAGGATTCTCGCGACCCGCCGTCGCAGTCGACGCATTCGTTGTTCGCTCCCGGTCTATGGGGGTTCTCTGAAGTGGATGATTCCGGTCCTGTATGATTTTGCGGCCGAATCTTTGTCGGCCGTTGACCAAACTGTGAAGAAAGTTTGATCCGGGCTAGCGGGCGGGACGGCCCCGGGATGGCGGTCAGACCGTAGCGGAGGCGCCGAGGAGACCCTCGATGCGGGACTTCAGGTCCTCGTGGATCTCCTGGATCGAGCGGTTTCCGTCCACGAGCTGGAGGTCGTGACGGGGCACGAGCTCCTCGAACTTCTCGTGGGTCCGGCGCTGGTACTCCATGAAGCTGTCGTACCACTCGCGGGCGATCCCCAGGTCCATGCCCGACTCCCAGTAATCGAGGTTGCCGCGCGAGCCCAGGGTCCGCTCGAGGATGTTCTGGGGCGCGGTGTCGAGGACAAAGACCGCGTCGGGGACGATCGACATCGAGTAAAGGGGCTCCAGCCACTCGATCCGGGCGCCCCGCACCATGTCCCGCACCATGAGCGTGTAGATGTACCGGTCGGCCAGGACGACCATCCCGGCCCGGAGCGCGGGCACGATCCGGTTCTCGAGCTGATCGTAGAAGTCGGTCGCGTAGAAGAGGGCCATCGTGCGGGGGCTGAGGACGTTTCCCTGCTTGGCCTGCTCGAGCTCGTTGGCGACCAGCTTGGAGCGCTTGAGACCCATCTGCTCGACCGCGTATCCGCGCTCCTCCAGCCAGCGCGAGAGCAGCCAGATCTGGCTCGAGCGGCCGGAGCCGTCCGGTCCCTCGATCACGATCAGCGTGCCGCCGAGCTCCTCCAGGTCGACGCCCGGGAGCGAGTGCTGATAGGACCGCTTCCCCATCACCACTGCCCCTCGGCGTCCCGCCAGTCTTCCTCGAAAATGGGCGGGGCGATCCCGTAGTCGACGTGAACGACGCGCTCGATCCGCGATGGGAATTGCTCCAGGTCAATCGACTGTATGATGACCTCGCGCACGTGCCGCTGCTGCTCGGTGATCGGCGCCGTCGCGTCGAGCTTGACCAGGCCGTACTCCTCGACAAGCCGCATGTAGTTGTCCGTGACCCGGCCCTGAAAGATCCGGAAGCTATCCAGGATGTCGATCGAGAGGCCCATGTCCATCCCCGCCTCGAACCAGTTGGGCTGCTGTCGGGAGCGTGTCAGCCGATCCAGCGCCGTGTTGACCGGCAGATGGAAGTAGAAGGTGACGTCGGGGATCCGGGCGAAGCCGTAGACCTCGCGCAACCATTCCGCGTCGCACCCCCGCGCCTGGTCCCGGGCAAACGAGGTGAAGACATAGCGGTCACAGAGGACGATGTAGCCGGCCTTCAGCATGGGCAGGATCTGGCGCTCGTAGCGGTCGGCGAAGTCGGTGGCATGGATCAGGCTGAACGTGGTCGGCGTCAGGAGCATCCGACGCTTCCCCTTGCGGGTGGCCTCGACCACGAGCTCGCTCGAGTTCCACTCGCTGAAGAAGACCTTCCGGCCATGACTCCGGAGCCACTTGTGCAGGAGATCGATCTGGGTCGACTTCCCGGAACCGTCCACTCCCTCGACGGCGATCAGCCGTCCCGGGAGCTTGGGTTCAATCGGCTCGATCGGTTCGATCATCGGTCCGCACCTTCTTGTTGTAGATCCTCTCGAACAGGCGCGCCTTTCGCCCCAGCGCCCACAGCTCGATCGCCAGATCCCCCTCGCCCTCGACGTGCAGCACGACCTCGTCGTCGTCGGCCCGCGTGATTTCAACGGTGCGTACCTTCTGCAGGTGCTCGCGATCGAGCGCGTCAGCCAGCCGCAGCAGTGCGGCCAGGTTCTTGACGCGCTTCCGATCCTTCTTCCCCAGAGCGGCGTAGTGATCGTGGTCGGTGGTGGGTCTCGCCCGGCGATGATATCGGGCAACGTTGGCCACCAGCTCCACCTCGTCCGGGGACAGGCCCGGGAGCTCGGCGTGGCTGATCAGATAGTAGGAGTGCTTGTGATGTCTCCGATAGCCGATCTGCTGCCCGATGTCGTGAAGGACCGCCGCGGCCTGGAGGATCTCCCGGTCGCGGGGGCCCAATCCGTGCAGCTCCATCACGCCATCGAAGATCTGTACGGCGAGCCGGGACACGTGAACCCCGTGTGCCTCGTCGAACATGAAGCGCCGTCCGAACGCCACCGCTCCGGCGCGCACGTCCCGCTCGTGCCGCGCGGAGTGATCGATCCGCTGCGTCACACTTTCGACCAGATCCAGCATCGCCCCCTCCTTCACACCGACCCCGGGCACGTGGATCTCGTCCCTCCCGATGAGATGGGCCATCCGCGCGTACACGATCGCCGCCGGCAGGATCACGTCCGCGCGGTCGGGCCGCAGTCCCAGGACCTCCACCCGCTCCTCCACGGTCATGCCCACCAGCTCGTCGATGATCTCCTCCAACTCCATCACGGGGAGTACCCGGACCCCGGCCTCGTCGGCGGCCGCGTCGCCCAGAACGGCGAGATCCTCCATGTTTCCACCGGTCGCGTAGAATCCACCCACCCCGTCCGAGCGGGCCAGGCTGATCAGTCTGAGCCCGGCGAGGTAATCCTCGACCAGCTTGTGGAAGGGTCCGGGCTTCTCGACCCGTTCGAACTGCTCGAGCAGCCGGACCGCGCCGATCGTGTGAGACTCGCTGGCCAGGACGCCGTCGGCGTCGACGACCGCGAACTCGAGGCTGCCTCCGCCCAGATCGGCCATCGCCCAGGGGTCGGCACCCAGCTTCAGCCGGTGTCGCGCCGCCCCATGCACGAGTCGCGCCTCCTCCACACCCGAGATCGCCTCCAGCGAGACACCGGTCTCCCGGCGCACGCGCTCCACGAGCTTCCTCCCGTTCCGGCTCTCACGTACGGCGCTGGTGGCCACCGCCCGGTAGTGCTCGATCCCGAGCTGCTGGAGGATGCCCGCGAACCGCTCCATCGCCTCCACGGCCGCGTTGATGGCGTCGTCCTCGAGGCGACCCGTCTGGTAGACCCTGTGGCCCAGCCGGACCGGGATCCTCTCGTTGACGAGATCCGTCCAGGTCGCGGGGGCGATGAACTCCGCCGCCATCACGCGGATCGCATTGGACCCCATGTCCACCACCCCGACCCGAAGCGGGAAGCCGGGAGCCAGATCAGGCTCCCTTTCCCTCCGCGTCAACGGCTCGATCTGCGTTTGCGGCATCGACCCTCCCATCGGCGATCCCCTGAGTATGACAGCCGCCCCTTGCGGCGTCGAGACGGCTTTGTGAACGAAGTGTTGCGCACTGGTACCCGGGTCGGTGGTGGCGTACCCTCCCTCGGTGCCGTATCGCCTTCTGGACCATGAGCCTCCGGGGCCGGGACTCCGCCGGATCGCCGTCGAGCAGATCCATGCCGCGACCATCCGCCTCCAGAAATGCCCACCCGATCCGCAAGAGGCGATCCACGAGGTCCGGAAGCGGCTGAAGAAGGTACGGGCCATCCTGCGCCTCGCCCGCGGCCAGCTCGGGGAGGTCCTGTACGCCGGGGAAAACGCCCGCCACCGCGACCTGGGGCGTCTTCTCGCTCCGCTCCGCGATTCCCATACGCGGCTGGAGGCCCTGCGCGGCCTCCGCGAGCAGCACCCGGCCCTTCTCGCTCACGACGCGTTCCAGGGCATGGAGGAGCTGCTGCTGGCCGACCGGTCGCGGCTCGCGGCCGGGTTCTCCGACGGCGAGATCCGCCGCCGGGCCCTGTCGGCGCTGCGTGGAGTCGACGATGGCCCCGCGAAGTGGCCGGTCGACGGCTGCTCTTTCGACGCCCTGCGACCAGGGCTCCTTCGGGTCTACCGTCAGGGACGGACGCGGATGAAGGCGGCTTACGCCCGTCCTTCTCCCGATCG
The DNA here is from genome assembly GCA_035687745.1 of Gemmatimonadota bacterium. Classification (GTDB taxonomy): domain Bacteria; phylum Gemmatimonadota; class Gemmatimonadetes; order JACCXV01; family JAHWKZ01; genus DASRVA01. Next base: position 4,812 of record DASRVA010000034.1, on the reverse strand, counting down.
CTTCCACGATTGGCGGAAACGCGCCAAGTATCTCGGGTACCAGCTGCGGATCCTCGAACCCGCCTGGCCCGCCGACCTCGGAACGACGAAGAAGACGCTCCATGACCTGACCACGCTGCTCGGGGAGGCCCACGACCTGTCTGAGCTCGCGGTCGCGGTCCGGGGGTTCGAGGCGCCGTTCTCCAATGGGGCCCAGATGGAGCTGCTGTCAACCCTGGTCGCCGGCCGGTGCGCGGACCTGCACGCCCGCGCCCGGACGCTCGGCGAGCGTGTCTACGTGGAGGAGCCGGAGGCGTTCGTGGAGCGGATCGCGCTCTACTGGTCGGCCTGGCGTCATCATGGGGCCTCGTCCGGAGCCTCGGCCTGAGCGGCAGGCTCGTCCCTCGACGACTGGAAGGCATTCCCGGCTTCTCGATCGACCGGGTGGCCGAGGCCGCCGGAGACGATCCCCGGATTCTCCGGCTCGAGAACCTAGACACGGATCTCGCGCCGCCCTCCGAGGCGATCGACGCCACCCGGGAGGCGATCGGCCGGGACGAGGACAACAGCTATCTGCCGTTCACGGGCCGGCTCGAGCTCCGGGAGACGATCGCCGAGCGTCACCGCCAGGCGACCGGACAGCCGTGCGACCCGGCGGACGTCGTCGTGACGTGCGGCGGGACCGAGGGGATGCTGGACGCGCTTCTCGCCCTCACCGAGCCCGGCGACGAGGTGATCCTCACCGATCCCACCTACGCGGGAATGATCTACCGCGTGCGCCTGGCCGGCGCCGTCCCGCGACTGGTCCCGTTCCGGCCGGAGGGCGCGGCCTGGCGGCTCGACCTGGACGCGCTGAGGGCCTCGGTGACGCCGCGTTCCCGGGTCGTCTTCCTCATGAACCCGTCCATCCCCTCGGGAGCGGTGCTGAGCCGCGAGGAGTGGGAGGCGGTGGCGGAGCTCTGCCGCGAGCGGGATCTCCGGCTCGTCTACAACGCGGCCATGGAGCGGATCCTCTTCGACGGTCGGACCGTCATCCATCCCGCCACGCTGTCGGGCATGGCGGAGCGAACGGTCACGGTGGGATCGGTCTCCAAGGAATTCCGGATGATCGGCTGGCGGATCGGGTGGGTCGTAGCCCCGCCGCAGATCGCGACGGAGATCGCCCGCGTCCACATCTACAACACCGTCACCGCGACCGGCATCTCGCAGACCGGCGCCCGGGCGGCGCTGCGGGCTCCGGACGAGGACTTCCACCGCTGCCGCAGGGAGTGGGAGCGCCGTCGTGTCGCCCTCTCGGCGTCGCTCATGGGGTACGACGCCATCCCGGCGGCGGGCGGCTGGTCCCAGCTCCTCGACGTGGCGTCGCTCGGGCACGACTCCTTCACCGCGTCCCGACTCCTCCTCGAGCACGGACGGGTGGCCGCGACCCCGATGCGCGACTGGGGCGGTCCCACGGCCGACCGCTTCGTCCGGCTCGTCTTCAGCAACGAGCCGGTCGAGCGGCTATCCGAGCTGGGCGGGCGGCTGGCCGCGACGCTCGGCCGCCCGCGATGACGCACGTCCAGCGCGCCCGGCCCCCCGCGATGACGCGCGTTGAACGCCCCCCGCGATGGCCCCCGTCCGCAGCGCTTGACGGGTCACGGGTCGAACCCGAGACTCACGGTCCCATGCCCCTTCCTCGACCCATTCGCGTGTCGATCCAGGGCGAGCAGGGCTCCTTCAGCGAGGAGGCCGTCGGCAAGCTCCTGGACCGGCCGCACCACGTCGTCGCCACCCCCGACCTGGCGCGGATGTTCAGCGCCGTCGGCCGCCGTGAGGCGCACGCCTGCCTGGCCCCGATGGAGAACTCGCTGGTCGGGTCGATCTTCGAGAGCTACGACCTTCTCCTCCAGTTCGGGTTCCGCGTGCTCGGCGAGGTCTACCTGCGGGTCGAGCACTGCCTGATCGCGCCCCTGGGCACGTACCTGGAGGACGTCGAGCGGGTCTACTCGCATCCGGTCGCGCTCGATCAGTGCCGAGCGTTCTTCCAGCGTCATCCGAAGCTCCATGCGATCGCCACCTACGACACGGCGGGAAGCGTCCGCATGCTGATCCGGAGCCGTGAGGCGAACGCGGCGGCGATCGCGGGACGCGGCGCCGCCACCCACTACGGAGCCAAGGTCCTGGCCGAGAACCTGGAGGACGACCCGGCCAACTACACGCGCTTCTTCCTGCTCTCGATCGCCGAGGACGAGCTGAAGGGGATCGAGCGCTGCTACCGGCCGGACGCCACCGGGCCGGTCAAGACCTCGATCGTCTTCCACGTCACCAACGAGCCGGGGAGCCTATACCGCGCGCTGGGCGGTTTCGCGGAGGCCGGCGTCGACCTGGCCAAGATCGAGTCCCGGCCAGTCCGGGGGCGACCGTTCGAATACCTCTTCTATGTGGATTTCTTCGGCGAGCCGACCGCCGATCCCGGGCGGAGGGCGCTCAGGGCGCTCGGGCGTCGCGCGGGGTTCCTCCGGATTCTGGGCACCTATCCGTCAGGGCGGCTGGACTGGGTGGGCACGGACGCGCCGCTGTTCCCCGCCGGGCGCGCGCGGGATTAGGCAGCTCCCCGCTTTAGCGCAGCGCCGGGAGGCCGAACGTGAGATCGACCGAGGGCACGGGACGGCCGATCGGAACCCACTCGCCGCTCTGGAGCTGAACCAGATCCCGCCCGTACAGCGAGTCCTCGGCGACGAACCGTGCGGCGGCCGCGGCGCGGTCGTAGCGCCACGCCTCGCCGCGCCGGAGCGCGGCCTGCCACCCCTCGCTGGCGAAGCGGGCCCCCGCGACCTGCCAGCCGTTGTCGCCCGGCGCGGCGGCGAAGTGGCCGTAGTAGAGGCCGAGGAGCGACTGGCCGGCGACGTCCCTGAGGACCAGGATCTCGGCGAAGACGCGCGCCGAGTCGGCGGGCACGGGCTCGATCCGCACGATCGCGGGCCGGACCACGCCGGCCAGTCCGGCCGACCACTCCGTGGCGGTCCTCCGGCCGCGGATCTCGGGATGCACGTACGTGAAGGCGCGATCGTATCCCGGCTCCCCGATCCCGATCTCCCCTACCGAGCTCGCCCCCGTCTGAGCGAGCGCGCGGACGAACTGCCGCGCCGCCTCCGTCGGTCCCGCGGGAAAGGATCGCTGGGTCGGGAGACGCGGCTCGGGCTTGACGAGCCAGGCGAAGCTCGCGGCCACGCTGTCGATGTGGACCGTCCGGAAGACCGTGTCCGCCGTCGCGGACGCGGTGTCGACCTCCGCGTCGCGAACGACGGTCCGACGCGCCTCGTCCGGACCTTCCACCCACACGTCCGCGCGGCACGCCGTAAAGGCGGCGAGGCCCAGAGCGAGGATCGGGAGGCGGCGGCGTGCGGGCATCGGAGTGGCCCGTATATTGTTGCGCAACCGCGGGCCCGACAACCGGGCCAAGCCCTCTTCAGGAGACCAGGTGACCGTACGGATGTCGACCCAGGTCCAGCGCCCGCCCTCCCGGCCGGGCGTCCCCCCCCGCTACCAGGTCTTCGATCGCCGCGTGAGCCCGCCCATGACGGTGGCGCGGTTCTACTTCGATCCGCGGCAGGACGGGGTCGTCTTCGAGGTCTACGACGACGAGTTCCGGGAGTTCCTGAAACGGGCGCCGGGGCTGGCCGGCAAGCGGTTCGACTGGATGCTGGACGTCGCGGTCGACGCCCCGCACGACACACGGGTCTCGGTCGTTCGCCCCCACCCCATGCCGGTGCCGACCGATCACGGCGACCCCGACGATCCCCCGCTGACGCTCGAAGAGGCGGTCCGGATCTGCGAGGAGCAACGGAGCTTCCGGGTCGTCCAGACAACCGACCCGCGCTAGCGCCCGCGCGCGACTTTGCGAGCGCGTCACCCCGACTTCAGTCCGCCCCGTCCAAAGACGCGTCCGTCCGCGCGTACCGGCCGTCGAAGACAACGCTCCAGGTACCCCCTCCATCCCGTGACGCCTCCCAGAACTGCCTGACCTCGCCGGTCGAGGCCGGCGTCCACGTGATCCGGTGGAGGACCGGGCCCTCGTCGTCGACCATCTCTCCCCGAAGGACCATCGAGCCCTCCTCGAGCCCGCCGGAGAGGAGCAGGAAGCCGCCCCGGTCGTCGACCCAGGTCTGGTGCCACGTGCCGGCGTGGGGGTCGTACGTGTTGTAGCTGGTCCCGGTCATCCCGCCGGCACCTCGCCATTGCTCCCGCAGGACGCAGCCGTTCAGGATCGAGTCGATGGCATTGGTGCCGGCCACGTTCCCGTCCGGCGTCGTCACCTCCCAGGATCCGATCCAGAAATCGAACTGGCGGTACTCTTCGGCCGTGCAGGGAGCGGGCGGCTCGGGCTCCTGCGCGGTCGCGACGACCGGCCAGAGCGCGATCGTGAGGGCGGCCAGCCGCCCGGGAATTCCGAGGCTCATCGTTGGGTACCTCCGGTTGGACTGTGGACGATCGGATCGAGCGTCACGTTCACGAGCCAAACCCCGCCGCCGGCGCCCGGGATGAGGCGGCTCGCGAAGTTCGCAAGATTTTGACAGCTTTGCTGGTTGCATGAATCTGGCCTGGATATTGCTTTCGATGGGCGGCGGCTACGACAGCCGTGGCCCGGTAACGGTGAACTTCGCGGCCAGCTTCGTAGACAACGACGATGTCGAGCTCCTCGGGGAATCCTTTGAAAGCCCCGACGCCTATGGCGTGGGCGGCGGCATCGTCATCCAGGTGACCGAACAGCCCGTGAACGTCTGCCCGGCCTTCGGGGTGAGCTACTCCAGATTGGAGGAGATCGAGTTCTTCGAGGATCTGGGGATCGAC
>DASRVA010000033.1:0-9131 GCA_035687745.1 Gemmatimonadota bacterium | reverse complement strand
GGACCTTGAGGCCGAGACCCAGGACTTCGAGGTCGGCGAGACGACGACCGCCGTCTACGCGATGACCGAGATCAACCTGACACCCCGGTTCATGCTCCTGCCCGGCGCGCGGTACGAGCACACCTCGGTGAGCAGCGACGGCTTCGACTTCAACGCCGAGGAGGAGACGCTGACCCCGGTTTCGGCCGAGAACGACTACGGCCGGTTCTTCCCGATGGTGCACGTCAAGTACGAGCTCACACCCCTCACCAACTTCCGGGCCGCGGTCAGCACCGCGATCGCCCGGCCGAACTTCGTCGACCTGGTCCCGTTCCGGGTCGTGGACGAGGAGGACATCGTGATCGGGAACCCGGACCTCGATCCGACCACGTCCACCAACTTCGATCTTCTGCTCGAGCATTACGATCAGCGGATCGGGGTCATGTCGGCCGGCTTCTTCTACAAGTCGCTGAACGACCCGATCTTCCCGTTCACCGAGGAGAACGAGCTGGGCGGGAACACCGTCCAGCCGCGGAACATCGACTCTGGCGAGATCCGCGGGGTCGAGTTCGCCCTCCAGCAGCAGCTGACGTTCCTGCCGGCTCCGATGGACGGGCTCGGCATCTACGCCAACTACACCTACACCGACTCCGACGCGACCCTGCCAGGCGGCCGCGAGACCCGGCTGGGCGGCCAGTCCGAGAACGTCTTCAACGCCGCGCTCAGCTACGAGCTGGGCCGCTTCTGGACCCAGCTCAGCCTCAACTACCGGGACGATTTCATCCTCGAGTTCGGCGGCGACACGGGCGAGGCCGAGGAGCGGGAGCAGGACCTGATCGTCGACGATCACCTGCAGCTCGACCTCTCCATGAACTACCAGGTGACTCCCGCGGCAACCGTGTTCCTCGAGCTCGTGAATCTCAACAACGAGCCGTTCATCACCTACCAGGGGATTCCGGAGCGGCCGATCCAGGAGGAGTACTATGAGACGTGGGGGGAGATTGGCCTGCGCTGGCACCCATAAGGCGGACGGGGCCGGGAACGGTCTGGGGCCGGCGCGGGTTGGGGTCCGCGCCGGTCTCCTGGTCGCCCTGGTCGCCGCATGCGGCTCGGCCGGGTCGCCGGGCGAGGATCCCGGGGCGGAGGACACGACCGGCGCCCTGGCCGACACGACCGCGGCCGTCGATACGATCCCCGTCGGGATCGCCCTCGTCGAGGAGGTGTTCGAGACCGAGCGCGATACGCTGGACGACGTCGATTCGCCCACCGTCTGGCACGGCGACGAGGGGCAGCACTGGGTCCTGACCACCGCCAAGGCGACCGACGTCGTGATCGTGAACGACGCCGCCACCGGCGCGGAGGTCCGGCGGATCGGCGGAACGGGAAGCGGCGCCGGCCAGCTCGACCGGCCCAACGGGGTCACGGCAATCGACGACCTGCTCATCGTGGTCGAGCGTGACAACGCCCGGCTCCAGGCGTTCTCGCTCCCCGGGCTCGAGCCGCTCGGCACCTTCGGTGAGGAGCAGCTCCGCCGTCCCTACGGGATCGCCGCCTATCAGGACGATCAGGGGCGTGCGGTCCTGTACGTGACCGACAACTACGAGCTCGTGGAGGACGAGATCCCGCCCGACAGCCTGCTCGGCGAGCGGGTCGAGCAGTTCCGGGTATGGCTCGAGGACGGGGAGCTGCACCACGAGCACGTGCGGACGTTCGGCGAAACGACCGGCGCGGGCGTCCTCCGGAAGGTCGAGACCATCGGGGTCGACGCGGCCAACAACCGCGTGGTGATCGCCGAGGAGCTCGAGCCCGGCTCCCACTGGAAGATCTACGGCCTGGACGGGCGCTTCTCGGGCCAGGTCTTCGGCCGCGGCTACTTCCCCCACGAGGCCGAGGGCCTCGCCCTCTACGCCTGCGCGGACGGCGGTGGATACTGGGTCGCGACCGACCAGGACGAGGAGACCAACACGTTCCACGTGTTCGACCGGAGGACGCTGGAGCACCTGGGCGCTTTCTCGGGAGCCACGACCCGCAACACCGACGGCGTGGCGCTCACCCAGACCGGGTTCGGTCCCTTCCCCGCCGGCGCCTTCTACGCCGTCCACAACGACGGGAACATCGCGGGTTTCTCGTGGGCGGAGATCGCGGAGGAGCTGGGGCTCAGGAGCGACTGCCGAGGTTGAACCGTCACTCCCGCTCGAAGCGCGCGAGCTCGTCCAGCTCTCGAGTCGCGGCCGGCTGGCGTGGCTCTTCTGTCGGTCCTTAGACTCGCATCAACGCTTCCAGGGAGACCTCCGTGAGCCCGGCACCGCTTCAGATCGTTCGAGAGAGAATCGCCCGTTCCAGTCTTGCCGCGATCGCCGAGGAACAGTTCGGTGACATGGTGAAGGCCGTCGTGGACGTGAGTCGCGGCGTGATGGCGATCGGTGGGGAGCTGCACTCGGACGAGGAAGCAGCTCTCCTGGATGACGGGTCGCGTCAGCACGATCTGTGGGGAATCAATCTGTACCCTGCCGAGTCAGATGAGGACTGGATCGAATACGACTCCATGATCAATGTTCGTCCCGCGCAGGGGAACCGATCCAGGGACGTGGAGGACGAAGGGCTGCGAATGCGGATCCGCGAAGTCGTCGACGCCTTGCTCGAGGAATAGCGCCTCATGGCCGATCAAGGCGGACTCGCTGTGCGCTGGGGAACGCTGACGCTCCTCGAGCAGATGGCTCATATCGGCAGTGAGGTCGAGCGATCGGTACGGGCCCACGAGAGCGGGCGGAAGGAGCGCCTGGAGAAAGCTCTCGATCGTGCTCTGGAACTATTCGATCTGACCGCCACAGACGAGCGGTGGCGTGGGCCGCGACGTCGGGAGATTCTCCGCGCCAGAGAGGAAGTCTGCCGGCTCTTTTTCGACGATGACGTTTGGACCGGCTCCTCACGCGGTCTGCGCAACTATTTCCTCGGTTTCGCCGTTGCTGCTCGCCGGCCAGGCGCTTCCCGGGCCGGATCCTAGGGGTCGCCTCTCAACACACCACCGCCGGGTTCCAGTCGGCGAAGAGCCCGTTGCGATTCTCCTCCCACGCCCACACGTGCAGATACCAGATCTTGAGGGCCTCGCTCCGCTTCAGATCCCGGTCGAAGATGCGCGGCGGGTCCTCGCGGTCCCACTGGGAGAGCGGCACGATGTATTCGACGCCTGCCAGCTTCGGCTTTCCGCCGGTCGTCGGCGCATAAACCAGGATCTCCGGATGCTCGACATCGAGCGAATCGTCGAGCAGGCTCGAGTTGACGTAGTGCAGGCCCATCCCGCCTTGCGGTGGATTGTCCAGACAGTTGGGGGCGGTCCTGGGATACCCTGCGGCGTAGGCGTCGTTGATGTCATGGAACTTCTCGGTAGCGGCGCGCACTCGCTCGAGGTTGGACCTGGCACCCTCGTCATACACGGCCGCCTCCGCCGAGGCGGTCGAGCCGTCCATGTCGTGCTACGCCATCGAGCGCTCAGGTGCATCCGCGCAGGCGAGCATGAGCACGGGAGCGGCGAGGGCCGTGTATACGAGCCTTCGAGTCGGGAGCAGCATGTCGGTCTCCCTGCGTTGAGAGTCGATGGCGAGTTGAGTTGCGCCCCGCTCCTGAGCGGCGCCCGCGAAAAAGTAGCGCGTCCAATCCAAAAGGATGCATCGCCTCAGGGGTTTATTAGCCTCAGGAAGCCGCTACCATCTGCGGGCCCCGTAATCGCTTCCCTAGGAGGCCGATGGGATCGACCCCCGATCGTCTTCTGCGAATCGGCGACCGGCGCGGGAAGTGGGTGATCGCGACGACGGTCCTGGGGTCAGGCGTGGCGATGCTGACCGCCACGGTCGTCAACGTAGCCCTACCCGCCATCGGACGCGATCTAGGCGCCGACATCTCCGACCTCCAGTGGATTCTGAACGGCTACCTGCTCACACTGGCGGCTCTGATCCTCCTGGGCGGCTCGCTGGGAGATCGCTACGGGCGGCGCCGCGTGTACATGGTCGGCATCGTCTGGTTCGGTGTCGCCTCGGTCCTCTGTGCCCTCTCCCCGAACGTGATCACGTTGATCGCGGCCCGCGCGCTCCAGGGAATCGGTGGCGCCCTCCTGACCCCGGGCAGCCTGGCGATCATCCAGGCCGGCTTTCATCCCGAGGACCGTCCGGCCGCGATCGGCGCCTGGTCGGGGCTGACCGGGATCGCCGCCGCCATCGGGCCGCTCGTCGGCGGCTATCTCGTCGACGCGGCCGGCTGGCCGTGGATCTTCCTGGTCAGCGCGCCGGTCGCGGCGTTTGTGGTCTGGGCCGCGCTCCGCCACGTTCCCGAATCGAGGAATCCTGCTGCGGACGGCCCGCTCGATCTTCCCGGGGCGATCCTGGGCTTCGTCGGCCTGGCCGGCATCACGTACCCGATCATCCAGGTTTCCGAGCAGGGGTGGACGCCGCTCCTCGTGGGCGTCGGCGTGGCGGGGCTGGCGGCCCTGGCCGGCTTCGTATGGACCGAGAGCCGGAGCGATCACCCCATGCTACCACTCGCGATCTTCGCCTCGCGGCAGTTCACGAGCGCCAACCTCGTCACGTTCGTGGTCTACGGCGCGCTGGGCGGGGTGTTCTTCCTGCTGATCGTCCATCTCCAGACGGTGGTGGGCTATTCGGCGCTTCTGGCGGGAGCCGCCCCGCTCCCGATCACCTTCCTGATGCTGATCGGGTCTGCCCCCGCGGGCTCGCTGGCCCAGCGGATCGGCCCGCGCCTGCCGCTGACGGTGGGGCCGGTCCTGATCGCCGGTGGGATGCTGCTCATGCGACGGATCGGAGTCGGATCCGACTACGCGACCACGATCCTGCCCGCGATGCTCGTCTTCGGGATCGGGTTGACGCTGACCGTGGCTCCTGTCACCGCCACCGTTCTGGCGGCGGTGGAGGATCGGCACGCGGGCGTGGCCTCGGGCGTCAACAACGCCGTGTCCAGAGCGGCCCAGCTCATCGCCGTGGCCGCGCTTCCGGCGCTCGTGGGGCTGACGGGGGCGGACTATCTGGAGCCCCAGGCGTTCGCCGCCGGCTTCCGCCAGGCGATGCTCCTGACCGCGGGGCTCGCCGCCGCCGGCGCCGCGGTGGCCTGGTTCGGCATCCGGGACGACGTCCTCGAAGCCGCGCCTGAGCGCAAAGGCGAGCTGTACCGGCACTGTCCGGTCGACGGCGCGCCGTACCGGACATGAACGGGGGATCGAGCCCATCCCCCGACACTTGACATGGTGGATGCCGCGTCTCTAGCCTTGCCACCGGCCGCGTTACGGCTCCCACCTCGGGCGCCGGGCGGCGAGTAGCGGCTGTCCATCCGCGGGCTTGGGGGGCCCCACCGGCTCGTTGGCGAGTCGGTCGAGACGCAGATTCCCGGGACGGCGGAGGATCCGTGATGTGACGCTGCTCCTCCTGCTACTCATCTACGCGCTCGTCCTCTCGGCAGCGCTCGCGATCGCGGGCCACCGCTCGACCGCCACACCTTCCGCTGACCTTCCCGATCGTCGCGCCGCGCGCGTCCTGATCGTCGGGGCCACAGGAGGAACGGGCCGGCAGCTCGTGGCGCAGGCCCTGGAGCTCGGCTTCGAGGTCACCGCGTTCGTCAGGGATCCCTCGAAGCTCGGTGTCGAGCATCCTCGTTTGACGGCTGTCCGGGGAGACGTGCTGGACTACGGCTCCGTCGAGGCCGCGGTGCGCGGTCAGGATGCCGTCCTCTCCGCGCTCGGGCACAGACGGTATTTCGTTCCGACCCGGATCCTGTCCGAGGGGACACGCAACGTCCTTCGCGCCATGGAGACTCACCGCGTCCCGCGCCTCGTCTGCATGACATCGTTGGGGATCGGTGACAGCGCCGGCCGCATGGGGCTCTATTACACGCTGCTGGTCATTCCCTTCGTCGTCCCCTTCTACTTCTGGGACAAGACGCGGCAGGAACGACTGATCGCGCGGAGCGGCGCGGAGTGGGTGATCGTTCGACCCGGGGCGCTGACCAACGCGGACAAGCGAGGCCGCGTACGTCACGGACCTGGCGTCGGGAGCTTCATTCGGACGGTGCGAATCTCCCGCGCCGACGTGGCGGACTTCATGCTGAATCAGCTGGCTTCGGACGCGTACCTCAGGACGGCAGTGGGGGTCTGCTGGTAGCACAGACCCCGACTGTCCGTTATCCCCGGCCGGTCACACCTAGTTCCCACCGGGCGATGGACCCTTCAACTCTACGAGGATCAGCTCAAAGGGCTGATCGGTCACGTTCTCCGGCAGATGCTGCCCGGCCTCGGTCCATACGGCCTCGCCCGCCTTGCCCGCCTGTTCGATGGTCTGTCCGTCGGGCAGCGTGAATTGGCCCTTCAGGTCGGTCAGGTAGACCGCGACGCCTGCCGGATGCTCGTGCATCACGGATTTCTCGTTGGGTCCATACGTGATACGGAGCACTCGCACCTGCTCGTTCTCGAACACCACCTTGTAGTGCGCCGAATCAACCTCCACGGGGTCCTGCGCCAGGGCGGGACCGACGGCGAGCGGGACCAGGGCCAGCGACATCCATAGAGCGCGCATTTCAGGCTCCTTTCTCGAAGTCGACCAGGGTTATTGCCGGGAACATTACCCTAGGGAGCACGGGTTCCCTCGACATGGAGACGGAGCACCGAATCGGCTTCGCTCGTCTCGTAGTGGGCTACCGTAGTCCCCACCAACCTGTCCCCTTCAAGCCGGAACACGCCGCGCGTGCTCACCATGAGGCCGGCCCGTCGCACGCTCTCAAACGGGCCCGCGTCCACGATGATGCTGTCGCCGGATGTGGTGACGGCGGCTTCGATGGGATCTCGGTCGGGAAGGTAGAGAGTCCACCCGTCGGCCGTCGCCTGGATCTGGTAGACCGTGGCGGTCGTGTCTGCACCGGTTTCGGGCACCGACCGCACGTCCCAGGTTCCGGCAACGTCCGCGAGAGAGATCGTGGCCGCGGCCGCCACCGTGTCGGCCGCAGGCTCTTCGGCAGGTTCTTCGGATGGCTCGCGCTGGCATCCGAGCGCGAGCAAGCTACCCGTCAGGATGAGGCACAGGATCGCGGTTTTCTGCACGGGGGATCTCCGGGCTGGGGGAGAGGGGCTGTAGCCAAACTTTTACTATGCCGGTTGTCGGTGACCATGTCAAGCCGCGCGTTGGGGCTCTTTCGAGGGCGACCGTGAGAAGTGGCGACCCTAAGCCCTCCGAGTTTAAACCGCCTTTGCGAATGGTTCCAGCAGATGGAGGAGCTTCGGCGGGCGGTACACTGACATTGTAGCTGCTTGACCGCTGGCCCCGCGGCCCCAGGGCCGACTCTCATTGTATGCCACCTGACGGAAGCCTGCACCCGTATTCGAGTATCAAAGAAAGGGGATCGAGACTCTTCCACTCAGAGGACTCGAAGCATCCCCTCGAACCGGAACATGGGAGGTACCGATGCAAGGACGAACCTCTTGGTTCACGGGCGTTCTGGTCACGCTGGTGCTGGGGGCCTGCTCGAAGGACGATATCACCTCACCCGAGCCCGTCGACTCGGGTGATCTGACGCCCTCCACTAGCGCGCTCCAGCTCTCGCAGCAGGAAACTCCCGATCCGACGGCGGTGGCGCACGCGGTACCCGGCTTCGCCGGATACTTCCTGGACGAGACCCAGAGGCCCACCGTGTACCTGACCGACGTGACGCAGCGCGCGGCAGCCGAGCTGGCGCTGGCCGGCTGGCTCTCCAGCCGGGGATTCACGACGGCCAGGCTTCAGGTCCGCCAGGCCCGGTACGACTGGTTCCAGCTCCACGCCTGGTACGGTCGGGCTTGGACGGCGGCTCTCTCCGCGCCGGGCGCGGTGTTCGCCGACGTCGACGAGGGCAACAACCGTATGCGCTTCGGGGGCACGGATCTCTCCGCCCTGGCCGCGGCGGTCGCCGGCGCGGGCGTCCCGAGCGACGCCTTCGTCGTCGAACTGGCTTCCCCGATCGCCCTCCGATCGACGCTCCAGGACCGGGTCCGCCCGGTGGCCGGCGGCTACCAGATCAACTTCCTGAACGTCGCCGGCGTGGAGCCCGTGGTCAGCCTCCTCTGCACGCTGGGCTTCAACGCGATCTCGGAGGACCCGACGTTCAGCCAGAGGCCATCTTATGTCACGAACTCGCACTGCACCGGCGTCAGCGCGGACGACGCGCTGGTCCCGATGGACCACTACCAGCCGCTCCAGGATCCGGACGGGGACGGCTTCGTGAACGCCGAGAACCTCATCGGCTCGCAGGTCGACGATCCCTCCACGACGATCACACTCGACTGCGTGAGCGTCCTGGATGAGCCGGTGGTTCGCGCCCCCGCCCCCTGCCGCTGGTCGGATGCGTCGCGCGGCGAGTACGCGGACGGAGTGCCGTTCCAGCTCGGCCGCATCGCCAGGCCGGCCGCTTTCGATCCCGTCATGGGCACGCTGGAGGTGGACCCGAAGAGACCGACCTTCCAGATCATCGACGAGCAGCCGTTCGCGGTCCTGGGAGAGACGGTGAACAAGGTCGGCCGGACGACGGGTTGGACGGGCGGCGAGGTCACCGGCACCTGCATCGACTTCATCACCGACGACCACTTCATCCGTCGCTGCAACGCGACCGTGGCGGCGGGCTCCGCGGGCGGGGACAGCGGTTCCCCGGTGTTCGCGGCGCCCAACCGGAGAGGCAACCCGAACAACAGGGTCGTCCTCGCCGGGATCCTGTGGGGCGGCAGTATCGAAGGGGAGCCGGAATTCGTGTACAGTCCGATGTTCAACATCGAGCGGGAGCTGGGACCGCTGAAGACCTTTTGAGTCCCACGGCGGCGTAGCCGTCCTGTCCCTTCGATTTCGCGAGGCGCGGTCGCGGGTCCCGGCCGTCGGTTCCGGGTCCGCGACCGCGCCCCACCCGGTCATGTTGGAGCAGACCGAAGGGGAGCCTACCCCCGTCGCCGGCCACTCCGCTAGCGCGCCCGGACGCTCGTGGTCATGAACGAGGTCGAGGTGGCTGGACGCTCCTCCCACCCGGACCAGGCCATTGACACCGGGTCACTCCTCATATAGGAAGAGAGCTTCCGTATCCGAGATAATCCCTTAAAGTAACCGGAGGTCGCCATGCTTTGGACCATGAAAGGCCTCATT
>DASRVA010000032.1:0-11766 GCA_035687745.1 Gemmatimonadota bacterium | reverse complement strand
GGTGACCGCGAGCGGCCGGGCGCCGACGGCGACCAGGTTGCGGGCCGCCTCGGCGACGGCCAGGGCGCCCCCGCGCCGCGGGTCGCAGTAGACCCATCGGCCGTTTCCGTCCACCGCCAGCGCCAGCCCGCGTTCCGTCCCGCGGATCCGGACGATCGCCGCGTCGGCGCCGGGCGCCGCCACGGTCGAGGCCTGGACCGTGTGGTCGTACTGCTCCCAGACCCACCGCTTGCTGGCGATCGTGGGCGCGGCGAGGAGCGTCTCCAGGGCGTCCCAGGGATCGATCGCGGCGAGCTCGGCGGGGTCCGGCATCGCGGCGTGGATCTCCGCCACGTAAGCAGGCGGCTCCACCTCGCGTACGTACCGCGGGACGTCGTCGGTGAGGGCGCGGACGGGGACCTCGCAGACCACCGAGTCTCCCTCCAGGATCCGCCACACCCCGTCGCCCGTGACCCGGCCGACCCGCGTGCAGGGAAGGTCCCACTTGGCCGCGACCTCCATCAGCTCCGGCTCGCCTGCGGCGTCCGCCGAGATCAGCATCCGCTCCTGCGACTCGCTGAGGAGGACCTCGTAGGCGGTCATGCCGGGCTCGCGACGAAGGACCTTTGCGACGTCGATCTCGATTCCCGCCCCCGCGCGGGAAGCCATCTCGCTGGAGGACGACGTGAGGCCGGCCGCCCCCATGTCCTGGATCCCCGACACGACGCCGCGCCCGATCAGCTCGAGCGTGGCCTCCAGAAGGAGCTTCTCGGTGAACGGGTCACCGACCTGCACGGTCGGCCGGCTCTCGACTTGGTCGTCCCCGAGCTCGCTCGAGGCGAGGAGGCTAGCGCCGTGGATCCCGTCCCGTCCCGTCCTGGACCCGAGCACATAGACGGCGTTTCCGGCGGCTCCTGCGGAGGCGCCGGTCAGGTCCTGGTGGCGGAGGATCCCGACGCACATCGCGTTGACGAGCGGGTTCCCGCTGTAGGCGTCGTCGAAGACGACCTCGCCGCCGACCGTCGGGACGCCGACGCAGTTGCCGTAGTCGCCGACGCCGCGGACGACGTTCCGGAAGAGGTAGCGGACGTGCGGGTCGTCGAGTTCGCCAAAGCGGAGGGAGTCGAGGAGCGCGATCGGCCGGGCGCCCATGGTGAAGACGTCGCGCAGGATCCCGCCCACGCCTGTCGCCGCGCCCTGATACGGCTCGACGGCCGAAGGGTGGTTGTGGCTCTCCATCTTGAACACCACCGCCATGCCGTTTCCGACGTCGATCGCGCCGGCGTTCTCGCCGGGGCCCTGGAGGACCTGCGGCCCCGTCGTCGGCAGCTCGGCGAGCCGCGCCCGGCTGTACTTGTAGCCGCAGTGCTCGCTCCACATGAGGCTGAAGACCCCGAGCTCGGTCAAGCCGGGCTCACGGCCGAGGAGCTCGACGATCCGCTCGTACTCGAAAGGCGTCAGGCCGTGGGCCTCGACGTCGGCTCCGGTGATCGGCCGTTCCTCGAGGGCGGTCGTCACGCGGCCGCCTCGAAGAGACCTCGGAAGACGCGGCCGCCGTCGTCCGAGCCGACGAGCGCCTCCATGGCGCGGTCCGGGTGCGGCATGAGGCCGACGATGTTACCCGTCCGGTCCGCGATCCCGGCGATCGAGCGCGCCGAGCCGTTCGGGTTGCTCTCCTGTGTCGCCTCGCCGCGTTCGTCGACATAGCGGAAGATGATCCGGCCTTCGGCCTCGAGACCGTCCAGGACGTCGGGCGGGGCGACGTAGTTCCCCTCGCCGTGAGCCACCGGGAAGCGGACCAGCTCGCCCGGGCGGTAATGGCGGGTGAAGGGGGTCGCCGTCGATTCGATCCTGAGCCACTGCGGACGGCAGACGAAGGTCAGGCGGGCGTTCCGCATGAGCGCGCCGGGAAGGAGTCCGGCCTCGGTCAGGATCTGGAACCCGTTGCAGATCCCGAGCACGGGGCGGCCCGCCTTCGCGAAGCGGATCACCTCTTCCATGATCGGGCTGAAGCGGGCGATCGCCCCGGCTCGCAGGTAGTCGCCGTACGCGAAGCCGCCTGCCAGGACGACCGCGCGGACGCCGGCCAGGTCCCGCTCCTTGTGCCAGAGCCAGACGGGCCGCGCGCCGGGAACGCTGCCCACGGCGTCGAAGACGTCCTGGTCGCAGTTCGTGCCGGGGAAGCGGACGACGCCGATCGGGACCGCCGTCAACGTCCGTCCCCGTCGAGCCGGAACTCGAAGCTCTCGATCACCGGGTTGGCGAGGAGCCGCTCGCACATCTCCTCGACCTCGCGCTCGACCGCCGCGCGATCGGACTCGTCCATGAGGAAGGTGATCCACTTGCCGACCCGGAGCTCGGAGACGCCTTCGTGGCCGAGCGACTCCAGGGCGTGCGTGAGCGTCTCCCCCTGCGGGTCGAGGAGGCCCGGCTTGAGCTGGATGAAGACCTCGACCCGGGTCATCGGGCCGGCTCCCGGGCGGAGGAAGAGGGTCTTACGGTGCGGATCAAGGGGTGCCCGGTGATCCGGCGATACGCCTCCCGGTAGCGCTCGGTCGTCGCTTCGACCGCGGGGTCGGGGAGTGGGGGAAGCGGCGGCTCGCCGTCCCACCGGCCGGCCCTCCGCTCCGTTTCCAGGAAGTCGCGCACGGGCTGCTTGTCGAACGACGGCTGCGGTCCACCCGGGCTCCACTCCGCGGCGTCCCAGAACCGCGAGGAGTCGGGGGTCAGGACCTCGTCGATCAGGAGGATCTCCCCGCCTTCCGCGGCCCGCCCGAACTCGAACTTGGTGTCGGCGAGGATGATCCCGCGCTCGGCGGCGTGGTCGCCGCCCTCGGCATAGAGGGAGAGAGAACGGTCGCGCAGCTCGCGCGCGAGATCGCTCCCGATCCGCCGCGCCATCTCCTCGAAGGCGATGTTCTCGTCATGGCCGCTCTCGGCCTTGGTGGCGGGCGTGAAGATCGGCTTGGGCAACCGGTCGCCGCGCCTGAGCCCGGATGGAAGCTCGATGCCGGTGACGCGACCCGTCGCCCGATACTCCTTCCAGCCGGATCCGTCGAGGTAGCCCCGGACGACGCACTCGACGGGGATCGTCTCGGCCCGCCGGCAGAGCATCGCGCGGCCGGCCAGCGTTGCGCGGTGCCTCGCCAGGGCCGGCGCCCGTTCGACGATCTCGTCGACGTCGGCGGTGAGCCGGTGATGGGGCTCGGCGGCGTGCAGGAGGTCGAACCAGAAGTCGGAGAGGCCGTTCAGAACGGCGCCCTTGTCCGGAATCCCGCGCTCGAAGACGATGTCGAACGCCGAGAGGCGGTCGGTCGCGACCATCAGGATGTCGTCGCCGAGGGCGAACATCTCCCGCACCTTGCCGCGCCGGACGCGGGGCAGGGGGAGCTCGAGGGCGGTCAGGGGCTGGAGCGACGTCACGGAGGGCGGAAGGTAACGCCGTCGGACCGGGCTCGCCCGGGGTGGGAGCGGGCCACGCGCCTCGACCTACCGGATCAACAGCCGCGTCGTGACGCCGCCGCGCTCCACGTACAGCTCGATCGATCCGCCGGTTCCGAGTGCCTCCACCATCCACGCCACGTCGTCCTCGGAGTCGAGCGCGCGTCCGTTCAGGGCCAGCAGGACGTCGCCGGTCTGGAGGCCGAGGTTCCGGAGCGCGCCGCCCGGCCGGACGTTGTCGAGGTAGAATCCCGAGGCGCTCCGCACCCCGACGCTGGAGGCGAGGGTGGCGTCCAGCACGACGACGTCGGCACCGAACGGGGTCTCGATCCGCCGCGCGCGGGCGAGCGGGTCCTCTTCCGGCGTCAGCGTTACGGCGACGCGTCCGTCCGCGCGCTGGACGACCAGCTTTACCGAAGCCCCGCTCGGCAGGTCGAGGACGCGGCCCTCCCAATCGAGAGCCGAGCCGATCGGCTCGCCCCCCGCCTCGACCAGCAGGTCGCCCTCGCGCAGGCCGGCCTCCGCGGCGGGGCTCCCCGGATCCACCCGGGTCACGATCACGCCCGCCGACATGCGACCCTCCCCGGGAGGCGTTTCGGTCGAGACGTGCAGCCCCGTCCAGGGGCGGCGGATCGAGCCGAACTCGACGACGTCGGCCAGCGCGCGCTTGGCGCGGTCGATGGGAATCGCGAAGCCGAGCCCGATCGATCCCCCCGACCTTGAGAAGATGAAGGAGTTGACGCCGATCACCTCTCCCTCGGAGTTGACCAGCGGCCCGCCCGAGTTCCCCGGATTGATGGCTGCGTCGGTCTGGATCATGTTGGACCACACCTGTTCGCCGTCGTCTCCCTGGCCAGGTCGCACGTCTCGACCGAGCGCGGAGATGACACCCACCGTGACCGACGGGTTCCGATCGGCCAGCAGATACCCGAACGGGTTCCCGATCGCGATCGCCCACTCGCCGATCATGAGATCGTCGGAGTCGCCCAGAGGTGCGACCGGGAGGTTGGCGCCGTCGACCTTCAGCACCGCCAGATCGGTCATCTCGTCCGCCGCGACCAGCTCGGCGGGAAGCTGCCGGCCGTCCATGAGCGTCACGACGATCTGGGTCGCACCCGCTACGACGTGCTGGTTGGTGACGATGTAGCCGTCCTGGGACACGATGAACCCGGATCCCAGGCCCTCCACCTGGCGGAGCCGCTCCCGGGGTCCGAAGATTCCGCCGAAGAAGGGGTCGTCGAAGAAGGGTCTCGCCCGCACGACCTGGGTCGCCACGACGTTCACCGAAACGACCGCCGGACCCACCCGCTCGGCCGCCATCACGATCGCGTTGCGGCGGGATTCGTCGATCGACGCGGGCTGGGCCGCCGCGCTCGCCAGGACCCGTTGGAGCCCGGCGGGGCGCTCGCGGGACCCGAGCAGCCAGGCGCCCAGGATCGCGAGGCCGATCAGTCCGAGGAGAAGGGCGCGTCTAGCGATCATACTCGACCTTCCAGAGGAAGAGTCCGTGCGGAGGCGCGGCTCCGGTCGAGACGCGCTCGCCGTCCGGCTCGAGGGCGGCGCCCACCGCCTCGGGCGGGATGCGGCCGCGACCGACGGCCACCAGCGCAGCGACGAGCGCCCGCACCATGTGACGGAGGAAGCGGTTGGCCGTGATCTCGAGTACCCGTCCTTCCGCGGTACGGTCCCAGCGCAGGTCCATGATCGTGCAGACGCCGCGCCGCGGGTCGGATGAGCCCTCCCCGTCGCCTTTGGCGAAGCGCCGAAAGTCGTGTTGCCCCAGGAGGCCGCTCGAGGCGGCCTCGATGGCGGCCCAGTCGAGCGGGTGCCGTTGGGACCACGCGTAACGCCGGACGAATGGGGAGCCGCTTCCGGGCCCTTCGGCGACGAAATAGCGGTACGTCCGCCGGCGCGCCGAGTGGCGGGCGTGGAAGTCGTCCGGCGCCGGCTCCAGGCGCTCGACCCAGACGTCGTCCGGCAGATGAGCGTTCCAGGCGCCCAGGAGCTCCCCGGCGGTCAGTCGGTCGGGGGGATCGAGGTGGACGACCTGGCCGCGGGCATGGACCCCGGAGTCGGTGCGCCCGGCGGCCACCACGGCCACCGCGTCGCCGAGCACCGCCTCGAGCGCCCGCTCGCACGTCTCCTGGACGGTGGGCGCGTCGGGCTGGCGCTGCCAGCCGTGGTACCGCGTGCCGTCGTACTGGAGGACGCCTCGAACGCGGTTCGACATGGACCGGACGGCCAAGTTACGGACGCGCGCCAGGGGCAGCAATCGGCTCGTGGCGTCCGGTTGCGGCTCCCCGTGGGGCCACGTACGTTGCCTCCGCATGCCGCGGATCCTGCTCCCCACGACGGAGGCCCGGGGCTGAGCGACGAGGCCGGCCTCGCCGCCGGCGACCCGCACGCCTGCCTCCACGCGATCTCCGAGGGGAGGGACCTGGCGCCCGCCGCCGCGGCGGCCCTCTTCGAGCGCATGATGGACGGGGACGTGCCGCCGCTCCTGACGGGCGCCCTTCTGGCCGCCCTTCGGACGAAAGGGGAGACCGTCGCGGAGATCGCGGCCGCGGCGCGGGCGATGCGCGCGCGGGCGGTGTGCGTGACGAGTTCCCGGGCGCCCCTCGTCGACACGTGCGGTACGGGCGGAGACTTCTCGATGACGTTCAACGTGTCGACCGCCGCCGCGCTGGTGGCGGTCGCCGCCGGGGTCGCGGTCGCGAAGCACGGAAACCGCGCCGCGTCCTCGCGCTGCGGGTCGGCCGACGTCCTGGAGGCGGCGGGGGTCGTGGTCGATCTCGGACCCGAGCCCTGCGGCCGGATCCTCGACCGGGTCGGGATCGCCTTCCTCTATGCGCCCAACTTCCATCCGGCGACCCGGCACGCGGCCCTGGCGCGGCGCGAGATCAGGATCCGCACCGTTTTCAACCTGCTCGGGCCGCTCACCAACCCGGCCGGCGTCCGACGCCAGGTGATCGGCGTGCCGGACGAAGCCCTGGCGGAGCCGGTCGCCGAGACGCTCCGCGAGCTCGGCACCGATCACGCGATCGTGGTGAGCGGCAGGGACGGGATGGACGAGATCTCGGTCTCCGCCCCGTCCGTCGTCGTGACGGTGCGGGACGGGGAGATCTCGCGGCGGGAGGTGGCTCCGGAGGAGCTCGGGCTCGGGCGTCACGATCGCGCCGAGCTGGCGGGCGGCGACGCCGGGCAGAACGCCCGCATCCTGCGGCGGATCCTGGAAGGGGAGGGGAGCAGGGCGCAGGGCGACTTCGTGGCCGCCAACGCGGCCGCCGCTCTCGTCGTGGCGGGCGTGGCTTCCGGCCTCGGCGAGGGCGCCCGGACGGCCCGCGACCTCATCGACGCCGGCGCCGGGGCGGAAGCGCTCGACCGGCTGATCGTGGTGTCGCAGGAGGAGGCCCGAACGGGCTCTTCCGTGTGATGACCGGGCTACCGGTACTTCCTGAGGACCCCGATCGCGACCCCCTGGATCCGCACCCGGTCGGCCGCATAGCGCTGGGTCTCGTGCGCAGGGTTGGCCGGCTCGAGCCGCACCGTTCCGTCGGCGTCCTGATGGAACGTCTTGAAGGTCGCGCTCTCGCCGTCGATCAAGGCGACCACGCGCTCGCCCGGCCGGGCCGTGTCGCGCCGCTCGACCACGAGGAAATCGCCGTTCTGGATGTGCTCGTCGATCATGGAGTCGCCGGTGACCTGGAGGACGAAAGTCTCGCCGCGGCCCAGCAGGTGTTCGGGGACGGCGATCGCCTGGTCGTCCGGGACGGCCTGGATCGGCCGTCCGGCGGCGACCCTGCCGAGGAGCGGAAGCTCGACCGCCGTGGCGACGCGCGGATGGGTGAGCTCGAGGGCGCGGCTCCGGTGGGCATCCCGACGAAGCGCGCCCTTGGCCTCGAGGTTGCTCAGATGCTCGTGGACGGTCGCCACCGAGGAGAGACGGAAGTGAGCGCCGATCTCCTCCAGGCTCGGGGCGTAGCCGTTCGCATCCAGGAAGTCGCGGATGTAATCATAGATCTCGCGTTGCCGCTTCGTCAGCTTCATTTCCGCACCTGCGCGTAGAGGTGGCGCCTCGCGGTCCCCATGGATGAGCCGAATCTGTCCGAACAAAACCCGAAAGTCAAGACCGGCTACCTCGAGGCGGCCCTCGCGCGGAAGCGGGACGAGGTGGCCGCGGCACGATGGGGCCTCCCGCTGCCCGAGGTGAAGGCGCGCGCGGCCGGCGCTCCCCCGGCGCGGCCCTGGGCGGAGGCCCTCAAGGGACGGGGGATCACGGTCATCGCCGAGATCAAGCGGCGAAGCCCGTCGGCCGGGTCGCTCCACCCGGAGATCGATCCTGTCGCCCGCGCGAGGAAGTACGTGGAGCACGGGGCCGCCGCCGTGAGCGTTCTCACGGATCGGGATTTCGAGGGCCGGCTCGAGGACCTCGAGCGGGTGTCGCGGGGGATCGACCTGCCCGTCCTTCGAAAGGACTTCCTGATCGACCCGTGGCAGATCTGGGAGAGCCGGGCGGCGGGGGCGGACGCGGCGCTCCTGATCGTCACCGCGCTCCCGGACGTCAGCCTCACGGCGATGGCCCTCGTCGCTCACGAGGCCGGCCTGTCGCTGCTCGTGGAGATCCACGCTCCGGAGGACATCCCCCGGGCTCTCGCGCTGGAGCCCTCGGTCGTGGGCGTGAACGCGCGCGACCTGCGAACTCTCGCCCTTGACCGGGCGGGCGCCGCCAGGACGATGGAGGCCTTCCAGCGCGAGGCCGGCGACCATGTCGTCCTGGTCGCCGAGAGCGGCATCAACTCGGCCGAGGACGTGCGGCGGGCGCGTGACGCCGGGGCTGACGCGGTGCTCGTCGGGGAGGCCCTGATGCGAGCGCCCGAGCCGGGCGCGCTGTTGGAGGATCTCGTCGCCGCGGGGCAGCTCCAGTGACGAGGAAGCCCCCGCCCCTCTTCGTCAAGGTGTGCGGGCTGGCCGACCGCCGGTCCGCGGAGACGGCCGTGCGCGCGGGCGCCGACTACCTAGGGCTGGTCTTCGCGCCCAGCCGGCGTCAGGTGCGTTCCGAGACGGCCGCCCAGGTGGTCAGGGCCGTCCGCGCGAAATGGGTCGGCGTGTTCGTCGACGCGGACGTCGAGAGGATCGAGGAGTCGTCCCGCACGCTGGACCTCGCCGCCGTCCAGCTCCACGGATCGGAGGACACCGCCACCTGCCGGGCGGTCCGCGAGCGCACCGGCAGGCCCGTGTGGAAGGCCCTGCCGTGGACCGGTGACCCCGCGCCCCTCATGGCGTTCGCGAACGTTGCCGACGTGCTTCTCCTGGATGCCGGAGGACCCGGCCGGGGCGGCACCGGGGCCGAGCTGCCGTGGGCCGAGATCGCCGAACGTTACCCGCGCGCTCGCCGTCCGGTCCCGCTCGTCCTGAGCGGGGGGCTCCACGCCGGCAACGTCGCGGAGGCGATCGCGATCGTCGGACCGGACGGCGTCGACGCCTCGAGCCGGCTCGAGACCGCGCCCGGGCTCAAGGATCCCGAGCGGGTCCGGCGGTACGTGGAGAACGCCCGGCGGAGTGCTGGAGAGGAGGTCGGGTGAGCGAGGTGACGACCGCCGCCCGGCCCGGCACCTTCGGCCCGTTCGGCGGACGCTACGTCCCGGAGACCGTGATCGCCGCGCTCGACGAGCTGGAGGCGGCGTGGAGCGCAGCGACCCGGAGCCCGGCCTTCCGGCACGAGCTGGATGGTCTCCTGACCGAGTACGCCGGTCGACCTTCGCCGCTCACGCCCGCGCCGCGCCTCTCCGATGTGGCAGGGCGCGAGATCTGGCTCAAGCGCGAGGACCTCAATCACACCGGCGCCCACAAGATCAACAACACGCTGGGACAGGTGCTGCTCGCGAGGCGGATGGGGAAACGGCGCGTGATCGCCGAGACCGGCGCCGGTCAGCACGGCGTCGCGACCGCGACCGCGTGTGCCCGCTTCGGCCTGGAGTGCGTCGTCTACATGGGCGCCGAGGACGTCCGGCGCCAGGCGCTCAACGTGTACCGGATGCGCCTCCTCGGAGCCGAGGTGGTGACGGTGGATGCGGGGACCCGAACGCTCAAGGACGCCACCAACGCCGCCCTGCGCGATTGGGTCACCCGGGTCGAGGATACGCATTACGTGATCGGCTCGGTGGTCGGGCCGCACCCGTATCCGACGCTCGTCCGGGAGCTGCAATCGGTGATCGGACGGGAGGCGCGGGCGCAGGCGCTCGAGCGGCTCGGGAGGCTCCCCGACGCGGTCGTCGCATGCGTGGGAGGCGGCTCGAATGCGATCGGGATCTTCCACGCGTTCCTCGAGGATCCGGTGGCGCTGATCGGCGTCGAGGCCGCGGGCGAAGGGCTGGACCGGCGGCACTCGGCGACCCTGACGGCGGGCCGGCCGGGGATCCTCCACGGGGCCTTGAGCTACCTGCTCCAGGACGACGACGGGCAGGTCCAGGGGGCGCACTCGGTGGCGCCAGGCCTGGACTATCCGGGGGTGGGTCCGGAGCACGCGGCACTCCGCGACAGCGGCCGCGCGATCTACGTCGCGGTCGGCGACCGGGAGGCTCTGGCCGCGTTCCACCGGCTGAGCGAGCTCGAAGGGATCATCCCCGCCCTGGAGAGCGCGCACGCGATCGCGTGGCTGCTCGGCGACCCGGCGGGGGTCGAGCCGGGCTCGCGGGTCGTGGTCTGCCTCTCCGGTCGCGGTGACAAGGACGTCCAGGCGGTCGCCGAGCGGGAAGCTGGAGCAGCCGAAGGCGACGCGTGACGCTCCCTGACGATCGAGTGCAGGCGGCGGAAGAGCTGCTCCAGGAGGTGATCCGTGCCTTCAAGGTGCGGCGCCTGTACGAGGGGGATCACCCTCAGCGGGCCGCGATCGAGGCGTCGGCGACGGCGCGCATCGCGGCGATCCTGGAGGAGCGAGGCGCGCTCGAGCTCGCGCTGGAGGACGGCGTGGCGCGGCTCGAGGACCGGCCCCTGTCGACGGGGGCCGGGGACGCGTCGGTTGTGTCGATCCTCTACCACGAGGGGATCCGTGAGATCGTCTTCCAGCCGGGGCTGACGGCCGGGGAGCTGGTGCTCTTCCTCGATCACGTCGCCGAGGTCGCGGCCGTGGCGGCCGGCGAGCGCGACCTGCTGGCCCGACTCTGGGAAGAGACCCTGCCCCACATCCATTACGTGTTCGTCGAGCGGCTGGCCGATCACGAGTGGACGCCCGACGTGGCCGAGCCGCAGGAGGAGGACGCCCTTGTGGCGGGCCCTGTCGTGCTCGAGCCGGATGACCGGCGCGCCCTGGAGATGCCGGTCGTGTCGCTGGCCGATCCGACCGCGTATCGATTGAGCGACGCCGAGCTGGCGGGCCTCCAGGCCGAGCTCGAGGGCGAGAGGGCGAGGACCCTCCTCCACGAGACCCTGACCTGCATCCGCGAGCTCCTGTTCGATCCGCCGCACGACGACCCGACCCCGGTCGTCGGCGCGATCGCCGACATTCAGGGCCGGCTCCTCGCGGAGGGCCGGCTGGCGGAGGTGCGGGGTCTCCACGACCTGTTCGCGTGCTACCTGGACAGTCCGCGGCGGGACCCGCGGATCGTGGAGGCGTTCGCCCTGCTGCGGAGAGCGGCCATCGACGGGGCGGCCCTGGCCCGGCTGGTCGAGCGGCTCGACGAGGGGCACGCCACCGAAGAGGAGCTCACCGGCTACCTCGGCATGCTCGGTCCGGAGGAGCTCCCGGCGCTCCTGGTGGCGCTCCCCGAAACGAAGCGCCTCTGTCAGCGTCCCGCCGTGGGAGCGGTTGTGGAGGGGCTCGCGGCGCGGAATCCGAAGGCGCTCGAGGACGCCCTCGCCGGCGGCGACGAGGCGGCCGCGAGCGTGGCCGCCTACCTGGCGGGTATGACCGGCGACGTCGAGATGGGCCCCGCCCTCGAGGCCGCCCTCGGGCGCCCCGAACCGCGCGTGCGGCTGGAGGCGATCCAGGCGCTCAAGCACCTGGGCGACGGTGGCGTCCCGTACGCTGCCGGCGCGATCGAGGACGAGGATCCGGCGGTCAGGGTGTACGCCCTGCGCCACCTGATCGCGCATCGCTTCGAGCCCGCCTTCCCGGCGGTGGCGGTGCTCTTTGACCGGATCGACCGGGAAGGCCGCTCGGTCGCCGAGCGGCGCCTCGTGTACGAGGCCTTCGGCGCCCTTGGCGGCTCGCGCGCGGTGGACGAGCTGGCCCGGCGGATGGGGCGCCGCGGGGTCTTCCGGAGGGGCGACCCCGAGATCGCCGCCTGCGCGATCGCCGGGCTGGCCGCGACCGGCTCGCCGGCCGCGCGCGAGATCGTGGAGGAGGCG
>DASRVA010000031.1:0-18912 GCA_035687745.1 Gemmatimonadota bacterium | reverse complement strand
ACCGCCGTTCGCCAGTCGGTCGCGGCGCGCCGCCCCGCGGCATCGGTCGCGACCACGCGGAAGCGAAGGGTCTCCCCCGGCGCCGCGTCTTCGGCCAGCGCAACCGGCCGGGACAGGATCGTGTCACGGGAACCGCCCGGCCCGCCCAGATCTCCCGCCCGTCCGTCGCCGGCCTCCCAGCGGACGGCGGTCAGGCCGGCGGACGAGACCGCGCGCGCCTCGACCCACGCGCGGACAGCCGTCAGGAGCGCCGGGTCGTCGGCGGGGAGGAGGAGGTCGACCCAGAAGGCGCCCGGCGCGGCGACCTGGAAGGGCTCGCTCGCCGCATGAGCCCCCGAGGCGTCCTCGACGACGATGCGCCCGGTCCCGACCGCCGGCCTGACGGCCCCGGAGAAGAAGCGTCCGCGCGCCTCCAGGTCGAAGGCGCGAGAGCCCCCCAGCTCGAGCCGCGCGGACTCGAGACTCCGGCTCGACTCGCCCCGGAGTTCGAGCCGGGCGCCGCCCGGGACCGTGCGTCCGGCGAGCGGTGACCAGCGCCCGTCCTGCCCGCGCGCGTCCAGCCGGAGCACGGCGAGCGGGATGGCCACCGTGAGACGATGGATCGGGCTCGCGAAGGGTCCGTAGCGGAGCCGGTACTCGGAGTCGGCCGAGACGCCGGTCCAGCGCCACTCGCCGGCCGGCCCCCGGCCCAGGGACTCGACGAACCACGCCCCCGCCCGCGGGCGTCGCTCGACCACCAGCTCGGCGTCGACCGACGGGCCCTCGAAACGCGCCCGTCCATGGACGCTCGCGCCGGCCGCGACTTCGGCGTCCCCCGGGACGATCTCCCAGGTCCCGCTGGGCCTGTGCCATACGGATCGTGGAGAGCGAAGGGCCGCCCCGAGACGCGCGGCGGGACCGGGAGCGGCGAGGATCCCGAGGACGGTCAGGAGGGCCAGCGCGATCGCGAGTGCCCGCCGGCCGCGTACGGCCCGCCGTTCCTCCCCGCCGACGACGAACTCGACCCGCTCCGGATCACGCGCCACGAGCCAGGCCCGGACCTGCGCGTGGCGTGCCCGTCCCAGACCGCTTCCCGCCGGGCGATCCAGCTCGGCGACCCCGCCCCGGGTCTGCGGGAAGAACCGGTCGATCCTGAGCGCGATCTCGCCCCGGGTCGGCGTCTCCCCCCAGCGGCGGGCGAGGACGGCCAGGGCCGCCCCCGCGACAGCCACCACCAGGACGTACCCCAGCGGGCGCCACGCCGAAGCGGGGCCGACCACGCCCTCCCAGGCGACCAGCGCCAGCGCCGCGGCCGGAACCAGCGCGAGCGCCGTCCAGCCGAGCGCGCCCTGACGACGCCGGCGCGTCGCCACGGCCAGGTTCCGAAGGAGACTCTCCATGACGGATGGGGCCGAGCGCCCAGCCCCGGATCGGCGCCAGGCCTCCGACCGATAAACGTGCGCGGGCGGCCCGGCGCTCAAGCCGGTCCTAGGGTCGGTAGTTCATCCCGATCGAGTAGACGTTCTTCGTGTAGAAGTCGTTGAGGCTGATCGACTCGTTTCGATAGCGCCCGTAGCGCGCCTCGATCGAGTAATGGGTCGAAACGTCCTTGACCAGCCGTACGAGGAGCACGTTGTCGGCCGCGGCGTCGCCGGTGTTGATCGTTCCCGCCCCCTCGAGGTTGGGTACGGGCTCGCTGAACGTCTTCAGCTCGACCCGTCCGTAGAGCTGGAGCAGCATCTCCCACGGGAGCCGCCGCAGCACCTGCAGGCCCATCGAATGGCTCAGGTACGAGAAGCCGAACGAGTTGGAGTCGTTGTACCGGAACCGGTAGTCGCCCTGGATCGAGACGTCGCCGAGCCACGTGAGCTGCATCCCGAGCTCGTGCAGGAGGTCCTCCTGCCGCTCCCTGGTCGGGCTCAGGAACACGTTGCCGGGGATGGGGTCGGTGGGCTCGATCACCGCCCGGCCGTCGTACCGGTAGCGGTCGAGCGAGTAGCTCCAGGTTGTCTGGAGGTCCGGACCGAATTCCTTCGCCAGCGAGGCGAAGCCGCCGACGCCGTCGCTCCCGAAAACCGCGTTCAGGTTCTCGAAGTCGACCGCGCTCGCGCGGGCGCCCACCTCGAAGCGCGCCTCGCGGTCTTCCGCCAGCGGGAGCAGGTCGATCACCGCGTTGGCGCTCCCCATGTAGCGCGTGAAGCCGTCCTCGTTGATGAGGAAGAAATCGTCGGTCCACTTCCGGTTCTTGATCCCCGTCTGGCCGCCCAGGGCGACGCGCTCGCTGACCCGTCGCAGATAGCCGACCGTGCCCTCGTTGACGAACTGGTTGGCCAGCTCGAGGTCGTCGGTCCCGACGAACCCGAAGTGGCGCTTGAAGCCACCCTGATAGGAGAGCGTGAGCCGCTGCTGGCCGCTCGCGCCCCACCGCAGGTCCCCCCGGTAGGCTACGCGGGCGACCTGGGAGCGTACCGGATCGACCAGCTCCTCGTTGACGTTATCGTCGAACTCGTAGGTGAAGCGGAGGTCCTGCTCGTACCCCCATGCCTCCTGCGCCTCCGCCGCCCGCGGAAGAACGGCCGCTCCGAAGACCACAAGGGTCCCGAGGACGGCCCGGATCCGGGGCCCGAACGGCCGGACTCGCGTCGACGAACAGCGCTCCATGACGGCTTCCTCCTGCGGACTAAGGATAAAACTCCTCCAATCGCTGTGCGAACATGCGTTCCAGATTCTCGTACTCGGATCGTCGATCGATGAGGTCGAGACGTTGGCGCTGGAGCTCCAGGATGCGGGCGGCGGGATCCTCGAACGCTTCCGACAGCTCGCCTCCGCCGGTCGAGCGGCCTTCCAGGATCGCATCGAGCTGTCGGCCGCTCCCCTCGCGATCGCCCCACAGCTCGATGTCCTCGCGGAGCCGCTGGAACTCTTCGAGCGTCCGCTTCTTCTGCTCCTGCCGGTCGATCTGGTTCTGGATGCCGGCGATCCGCCGGTCGATGCGCTCGATCAGGTCCTGCGCGATGGCCTGCTTGACGCGCAGTTTCGACGGATCGTCGCGGGCATCGAAGGTGAGGTCCAGGAGCAGAAGGTCCTCCTGGCCCGACTCCAGCGCGAGCGCCATGTCCTCCCGCGCCGGCACGTACGTCTCGAGCCGGCCGACGAGCCGGCGGAGCTCGGCGGCGGTCTCGTCCGTGCGCGGGCGTCCCGTCAGCTCCTCGATCCTCTGGTTGGCTTGGGCGATCTCCCGGCTGTACGCCAGGTAGAGGTCGGTCTGGAGGGAGCGCACCTGCTGATAGAGGACCCGCAGCCGGCGGGCCAGCCCGGTGATCTCCTGCGACGAATCGAGGATCTCGTTCGACAGCGCCTCGAAGCGGGCGCTGCCCGGCCGGGCGCTTCGCTTCGCACGGCTCAGCGAGTCGGCCCGCGCCTCCTGAGCCCGGAGCTGGGCCTCGAGGCGGGTGATGTCGGTCTCCCGCTCTCCCAGGAGCCGGCGCAGCTCCGGGATCCCCGGCCCCTGCGCCGCCACGCTCCCCGCCCCACCCGCAACCAGTCCCACCGCCATCGCGACGATCCCAAGAGCGCGGATCGATTGACGGGACGAAAGGACGCTCAAAATGACCGTCGCCGAGGCGGACGACCGAGGGCGTCCGAGGCGCACCGGGTGCGTGCGCCGCAGGACGACAGAGGGCGTCCAACGACGGCGACGGCTCATTTTCAGCGTCCTTCAGTCGCTCGAAGAGATGCCATACTTCTCCAGCTTGTAATACAGCGCGCTCGTCTTGATCCCGAGCAGCTCGGCCGTCTTCGTCTTCACGCCTCCGGCCTGCTCGAGGGCCCCCTCCAGCATCGACCGCTCGAGCCGCTCGAGCGCGTCGTCGAGCGGCACGGTGCCGACAGGCGGCGCGACGAAGCTGGCCGCGGCGGATCGCGGGGCGCTCCGCTCGTCGATGGGGAACGACTCGGGCTCGAGGACGGGCCCGTCGCAGAGCACGATCGCCCGCTCCAGCATGTTCTCGAGCTCGCGGATGTTTCCCGGCCAGTCATAGTTGTGGAGCATCTGCAGCGCGCGGTCCGTGATCCCCTCGATCGGCTTTCCCATCTCGCCCGAGATCGAGTCGATGAAGTGCTTGACGAGCGGAAGGAGATCCTCCTTGCGCTCACGCAGGGGGGGCACCTCGATGGGGATGATATGGAGGCGGTAGAAGAGGTCTTCGCGGAAGACGCCGCTCTCGACGAGGGGCTTGAGGTCCTTGTTGGTGGCGCTGATGATCCGGACGTCGACCTGGATCGTTTCCTCGCCGCCGACTCTCTCGATCTCCTTCTCCTGGAGCACCCTGAGCAGCTTGACCTGTACCGACGGCGGGATGTCGGCGATCTCGTCGAGGAAGAGCGTCCCCTTGTGGGCCAGCTCGAAGCGGCCCTTGCGCTCCTTGATCGCTCCCGTGAAGGCACCCTTCTCGTGGCCGAAGAGCTCCGACTCCAGCAGGCTTTCCGCCAGCGCCGAGCAGTTCACCTTGATGAACGGCCCGTCGCGGCGGCCGCTCTCCCTATGGATGGCGCGGGCGATCAGCTCCTTGCCGGTCCCGCTCTCGCCGTAGATGTAGACCGACGAGTTCGCCTCGGCGACCTTGCGCACCTCCTCGAAGATCGAGCGCATCGAGGAGGAGACGCCGACGATGTCGCCGAAGTGGTGATCCACCTCTTCGCGCAGGTACTCCGTCTCGGCCTTGAGCTGGTCCCGCTCCCGCCGCAGATCGCGGGTCTCCAGGGCGCGATTCACCTTGACCCTCAGCTCGTCGGTGTCGAACGGCTTGGTGATGAAGTCCGTCGCTCCGCGCCTCATCGCCTCGACGGCGATGTCGATGGTTCCGAACGCCGTGATCAGCATGACATCCGGATGGCCCGCCGCCGGCCCCGTCCGGATCGCGTCGAGCAGCTCCAGCCCGGTCATCCCGTCCATCTTGTAATCGGTGATCACGAGGTCGAAGCCCTGCTCGTGGGAGAGCGCCAGCGCGTGGTCGCCGTCCGGGGCGACCGCCACCTGGTGGCCGGCCCGGCCGAGCATCTGCTCGAGCCCTTCCCTCATCGTGGGGTTGTCCTCGACGATCAGGATGCGCGCCACGTGCCTCTCCCCCCTCAGCCGCCCACCGCGGCCGACGGCTCGGAAGCCCGGAAGCGGCTGGCGGCCCCGCTGGCGGCCGGCAGGACGACGAAGAACGTCGTCTTCTCGCCGGGTACGCTCTCGACCCAGATCTCCCCCTCGTTCTCCTCGATGATGGAGCGCACGATCGAGAGGCCGAGACCGGCACCCGCGCCCTTGGTCGTGAAGAAGGGATCGAAGATCTGCTTCATCCGGTCGGGCGGGATGCCCGGCCCGTAGTCGCGGATCGTGATCCGGATGCGATCATGGGCCTGGTCGGCCTCGATCTCGACGCGGCTGCCGCGCGGGGACGCCTGGAGGGCGTTCTTGACGAGGTTGACCAGCGCGCGCTTGACCTGGTCGAGGTCGGCGTAGACACGGAGCTCGGCATCGGGGAGCCGGATCTCGATCCGGGCGTCCCGGGCCTGGGCGTCACCGGCCAGCAGGAACCCGACGTCGTCGATCGCCTCGCGCAGCATGAACGGCTCGAGAACGGGCTTCCTCGGCCGGGCGTAGACGAGGAACTCGTTGACGATCGTCTTCAGGTGCTGGACCTCGCGGACGATCTTCTCCAGATGCGCCCGCCGGGGGTCGTCCTCGGGCAGGTCGTCACGCAGGAGGCCGGCAAAGATCTCGATGCCGCCGAGCGGGTTCCGGATCTCGTGCGCGACCCCGGCCAGCATCGTCCGCAGGTGGCGATCGCGGCGGACGATCCCGCGGCGCATGTTCTCGAGGGCATCGCCCAGGAAACCGATCTCGTCCCGGGACTCGACCGCCACCGGCTCGGCCATCTCGCCGCGCTCCATCCGCTCGGCCGATCGCACCAGCTCGCCGATCGGACGCGAGAGCGAGCGCGCGAAGAAGAATCCGACCAGGATGGTCAGGCCGATCGCCAGGGCGGTCAGCAGAACCGTCATCCGTCGGAAATCGTGGAAGACGTCCAGGAACTCGACCGGAAGGTCGACCCCGAGCACGGCGACGATCTCGCGCTGGGAGCCCCGTGCGTCCACGAACCCGACCAGCGGCGCCATGGCGGTCTGGTAGACGTTCCCCTCGCTGTCGCGGAACGGCACCGTGATGACCGCCTCGCCGCCCAGCGCGCGCTCGATCTCCTCCGGGTAGTTCTCCAGCGCCGGGTAGATGGATCCGACGTCCATGCGGGTCGTGTCGGTCGTGGCGCGGATCCTGAGCTCGTGGTCGAAGATGTAGGCGGCGTCGACGCCGAAGCGGTCGCGGATCCTCTGCAGCTCGTCCTGAGCGATGGCGCGGGTGTTGGGCCCGAGGTCGGCGACCAGGGCCTGGATGAGGCCCGGATCGTTGAGGACGATCCCGCCCGCCTGGGCCACCGCCTGCAGCCGGTTCTCCATCTCCCGGCGCACATGCCCGGTGGCCACCCGGTACCAGATCATCGCGCTCAGCACGACGAGGCCGGTGACCAGCGCGATGAAGGTCACGATGAGCTTGGTGCGGATCCTGTTACGACGCTCCATCGAAGCGACCTATCCTCAAGTGGAAGATATGGTTAGGCGCTGGCGCCTGTCAAAACACATGAAGACCATTCCCGTCCCGGGCCTTCCGCTGCACATCCCGCGCCCCCGGTCCTCAGTGGGTCAGGGCGTAGGCGAAGACGTTCGCCCCCATCTCCAGCGCCCGCCTCCGGACCGCCTCGGGATCGCCGTGGACGTCGGGGTCTTCCCACCCGTCGCCGAGATCGGTGTTGAACGAGTAGAAGATGACCAGTCTCCCGTCGTGGAACACCCCGTAGGCGCGCGGGGGTCCGCCCGCGTGCTCGTGGACCTTCGGTATCCCCTCCGGGAAGCGGAACGCGACCCGGTAGATCGGGTGGTCGACCGGCAGCTCGACGAGCGGCTCGTCGGGGAAGATGCGGGCGATCTCCCGCCGCAGCGTCTCGTCGATGCCGAAGTTGTCGTCGGCGTGGAGCAGCCCGCCGCTCGTCAGGTACCGGCGCAGGGCCGCGACCTCTTCCTCGGTGAGCCGGATCTCGCCGTGGCCGGTCAGGTAGAGGAGCGGATAGCGGTCGAGCCCCGGATCGGTCGCCTCGACGATCGCCTCGCGCTCGGCGGTCGGAAAGCCGAGCTCCTCCCGCAGGAACCGAAGCAGGTTGGGGAGCGAGGTCGGGTTCGCGTACCAGTCGCCGGGGCCGTACCGGAGCCGGGCGACGGTGAGGGACGTGGACGGAGGCCGGTCCTCGGAGCCGGCCGGCCGCTGACCGTGGGCGGCAGGCACCGGCAGGAGGGCGAGCGCCATGATCGAGAGCCCGATCGCGCGCCGGCGGCTCATCGGGGAACGCCCTGGCCGGTCGCCTGGATCGCCGCGTAGATGGCGTTCCGCTGGCCCGGGTAGATCGCCGCGAGGAGCTCGACCAGGTCGCGCCGCGAGAGCGAGCGTCCCAGCTCCAGCTCGCGGAGCCGCGTCACGGCCTCCCGCCAGGGAACGGCCTCCCCGCCGCTCGGGGAGCCGCCGTGCACGACGATCACGCACTCGCCCTTGAGTGGATCCGCCCGGGCGCCGATCTCGCGGCCGACCTCGGCCGCGGTGCCGGTCACGAACTCCTCGTGGAGCTTGGTCAGCTCGCGGGCCAGGACCACGGGCCGGTCGGCATCGACGGCCGCGATCGCGGCGAGGGTCTCCGGCACGCGCCGCGGCGACTCGTACACGACGACGGTCTCGCTCCGGCCGAGGGTCCCCCGCCACCATCCTTCGCGACCGCGACGCGGCGCGAACCCCAGAAAGGCGAAGCGGTCGGTCGGCAGGCCGCTGCCAGCCAGGGCCAGGAGCAGCGCCGAGGGGCCGGGGACGGGGACGACCTCGACCCCCCGGCGTCGCGCCTCGGCGACCAGGCGGTAGCCGGGATCCTGGATGGCGGGCATGCCCGCCTCCGAGACCAGCGCCACCGACTCGCCTGCCTCGATCCGCTCCAGCACCCTGGGCAACGCTCGTTCGGCCGAGTGGTCCTCGTAGACGATCATCTCCGGCGCGGGCAGCCCCAGCCACGCGAAGAGCTTCCGGCAGGTCCGGGTATCCTCGCACGCCAGCAGCGAGGCCTTCGCCAGCACCTCCCGCGCCCGCCCCGTCATGTCGTCGCGGTTGCCGATCGGAGTCCCGACCAGGTAGAGCGTCCCCACCTCGGCCGCCGTCATCCGGCCTCCCTCCGGATCGACGCCCCGAGCGCTCGAAGCCGCTCGTCGATCCGTTCGTAGCCGCGGTCGATCTGCCCGGCGTTCTGGATGACCGATTCGCCGCGCGCGGTCAGAGCCGCGATCAGGAGCGCCATCCCGGCCCGGATGTCGGGGCTCGAGATCAGCGATCCCATGAGCGGGGTCGGTCCGGTCACGACCGCGCGGTGCGGATCGCAGAGGATGATCCTGGCGCCCATCCGCTGGAGCTGGTCGACGAAGAAGAGACGGCTCTCGAACATCTTCTCGTGGATCAGGATCGTCCCGCGCGCCTGCGTGGCGACGACCACCATGATCGAGATCAGGTCGGCCGGAAAGCCGGGCCAGGGCGCATCGTCGATCTTGGGCACGGCGCCTCCGGCGTCGTCGACCACCGTCAGGTCCAGACCGGCCGGGACGCGGACGTCGTCGCCGTCGATCTCGAGCGTCACGCCCAGCCGTTCCAGCCCGAGCCGGATCATGGGCAGCCGCCCCAGGCCCGCGCCGCGGATCACGAGCTCCCCCCCGGTCGCGGCCGCCAGCCCGAGCAGGGACCCGACCTCGATGTGGTCCGGGCCCAGCCGGTGCGTCGCCCCGCCGAGCGCCTCGACGCCCCGGACCTCGAGCCGGTTCGTGCCGATCCCGCCGATCTCCGCGCCCATCGCGACCAGCATGTGACAAAGGCCCTGAACGTGGGGTTCCGACGCCGCGTTCGCGATCCGGGTCGTGCCACGCGCGAGCACGGCCGCCATGACCGCGTTCTCGGTCGCCATGACGCTGGTCTCGTCCAGGAAGACGTCGACCCCGACCAGCCCGTCCGGCGCACGCAGGACGTACTCCCGCTCGCGCTCCTCGATCTCGGCGCCCAGCGCGCGCAGGGCGAGCAGGTGGGTGTCCATCCGCCGCCGGCCGATCCGATCGCCGCCCGGCGTCGGCAGGTGCGCCTCCCCGCGGCGGGCGAGGAGGGGGGCCGCGAGGAGGAAGGATCCCCGGATCCGGCGCGCGAGGTCGAACTCGGTCGCTCCGTCCGAGGACGGCCGGACGACGCGGGCATGCGGGTCCATCCGCTCGACCCCGCACCCGAGCCCCTCGAGGAGCCGGACCATGGTCCGGATGTCGCTCACGTCGGGCACGTTCTCGAGGGTGACCGGAGCGTCGGCGAGCAGGCAGGCGGCCAGGCATGGGAGGGCCTCGTTCTTGTTGCCCGCCGGCGTCGTCTCTCCGCCGACCGGACGCCCGCCCTCGACGATGAACCTCTCCATTGCTCACTCCCCCGAGCGGACGCGGACGGCCAGCACGCCCCGCTCGACGCCGCCATGATCCCGGTAGGTCGTCACGTACTCGAGCTCGGCGATCTTCTCCACCCGGGCTCGCGCCGGCCCCGCCTGACCGAGCCCGACCTCGAACGCCAGCAGCCCGCCCCCCCGGAGCCGTTCGGGGGCCTCGTCCAGGAGCCGCCGGATCTCCTCGTCCCCCGCCGGTCCCGCGAACAGGGCCCGGGCGGGCTCCCATCGCTCCACCTCGGGCGGCAGCGTGCCCCTCTCCCCGAGGGCAAGGTAGGGCGGGTTGGCGACCACCGCATCCACGCAGAGGCCGGGGGCGAGGGCGCTCAGCCCGTCGGCGGCCAGCCACAGGGTCCTCTCCGCCCCCACGTCACGGGCGTTGGCGCGCGCCAGCTCGACCGCGTCGGGGCTGACGTCGATCCCGGCCACCCACGCCACCCGGTCGAGCTCGGTGGCCAGCGCGCACGCGATCGCGCCCGAGCCGGTCCCCACGTCCACCATCCTCCAGCCGTCCTGGGGGCAGGCTCCCCGGGCCGTCTCGGCGCGCGCCCACTCGAGAACGTGCCCCACCAGGAGCTCGGTCTCGGGCCTGGGGACGAGAACCCGACGGTCGACGGCGAGATCCAGGTCGCGGAAGCCGGCCCGGCCGACGATGTAGGCCACCGGCTCGCCGTCCAGCCGGCGCCGGACGAGCGCCCGGTACCGCTCGAGCTCGTCGGGTCCGACCGGCCGGTCGTACCTCAGGTAGAGCTCCAGCCGTCCGGTGCCAAGGACGTGGGCGAGAAGATGCTCTGCGGAGAGCCGGGCCTCGGAGACCCCGTGCTCCTCGAGGAACTCCGTGGTCGTCCGAAGGAGCGCCAGGACCGTCCACCGCCGCGCGGTCCGGGTGCGGCTAATGCTTGATCGCGAGGATGGCGTCCTCGTCCCCGTCCTCGTCCTGCAGGATCCACTCGACGGTGAGGGGATGGGTGGGATCCTCGTTGACGTACGCCTCGATGGCCGGCACCTGGTCGGCGTCGAGCTGGAGCGCGACCAGGCCCCCCGGCCGGAGCCGGGGGGCGGCTTCGTCCAGGAGCCGCATGAGGATCTCGGTGCCGGACGGATGTCCGATGAAGGTCTCGAGGGGCTCCCAGCGGAGGGACTCCTCGGAGATCCACTGCTCGTCCTCGGGATTCAGATACGGCGGGACCGCGACCACGATGTCGAGACAGGGCTCGGGCCGGAAGGACTCGAGCCAGTCACCGGCCACCACGCCGACCCGTTCCCCGACCCCGTGCCGGCGCGCGTTCCGGCGGGTCAGAATGAGCGCCTCGGCGGAGATGTCGACCGCCCAGACGCGGGCCGGGCGGAGAGCGCCGATCGCGAGCGACACCGCGATCGCGCCGCACCCCGTCCCCAGATCGGCGATCCGCCAGCCGTCGCCGGGAGGACCCTGGTCCCGCGCCCACTCTTCGATCTCGTCGCACATCCGTTCCGACTGGAGGCGCGGCAGGAAGACGCCGTGGGTCACCTCCATGAGGGCGTCGCGGAAGTCGGCCAGCCCGACGATGTACTGGAAGGGCTCGTGGCTCTCGCGGCGCTCGACGAGCTCCCGGAAGCGTGCCTCGGCCGCCCGGCCGACGGGCTCGGCGGCGCGCTCGTCGAGGTCGTCCGGATCCTCGACCCCCAGCGCGTGCGCGAGCAGCCACACCGCGCTGGCGTCCGGGAACTCGACCTTCTTCGCCTCCAGACGGCGCTCGGCCTCCTCCAGGAGCTCCCCCACCGTGCGGCGGCCGACCTCCGTGCTCAACCGGCGATCCGCTCCGCCTGCTCGGCCAGGGCGAGGGCGTCGACCAGCTCGTCCAGGTCGCCGTCCAGGACCGTGTCCAGCCGGTGGAGCGTCAGGTTGATCCGGTGATCGGTGACCCGGCTCTGCGGGAAGTTGTAGGTCCGGATCTTGGCGCTCCTGTCCCCCGTGCCGACCTGCGCCCGGCGCTCCGCCGCCCGCTCGGCCTGCTGCTCGGCGAGCCGCATGTCGAGGAGCCGGCTCCGGAGCACCTTGAGGGCCTTGGCCTTGTTCTTGTGCTGGCTCTTCTCGTCCTGGCAGGTCACGACCAGGCCGGTCGGCAGGTGGGTGACGCGGACCGCGCTGTCGGTCGTGTTGACGCTCTGCCCGCCGGGACCGGACGAGCGGAAGACGTCGATCTTGAGGTCGCCCTCGTCGACCTGGACGTCGACGTCCTCGGCCTCGGGAAGGACGGCCACGGTCGCGGCCGAGGTGTGGATCCGGCCCTGCGATTCGGTTTCGGGCACGCGCTGGACCCGGTGGACCCCGCTCTCGTGGCGCAGCATCCCGTAGGCGCCGGGGCCGTGCACGATCGCGATCGCTTCGCGGACGCCGCCGGTGTCCGATTCCGAGACGTCGATCAGCTCGACCGACCACCCGCGCCGCTCGGCGTAACGCGCGTACATCCGAAGCAGCTCGCCGGCGAACAGGGCCGCCTCTTCGCCGCCGGTCCCGGCCCGCACCTCGAGCACCGCGTCCTTCTCGTCGAGGGGGTCCCTGGGGGCCAGAAGCCGGCGCAGCCGCTCCTCCCGCTCCAGGGCCTCCGACTCCAGCTCGGCGATCTCGGCGCGCGCCAGCTCGCGCAGGTCGGGGTCGTCGCTCTCCTTCAGGATCGCGCGGTCCTCTTCCAGGCGGACCGCGGTCGCCTCCCACGCGGTCGCCGCCTCGACGATCGGCGCCAGGCGGGCGTGCTCCTTGGCGAGCTCCCTGAGACGTGTCGGGTCGCGGCTCACGCCGGGATCGGCCAGCGCCGCCTCCAGGGCGGCGTGCCGCTCACGGACGTCCTCGATGCGTTCGGTCAGCGTGGA
The DNA here is from genome assembly GCA_035687745.1 of Gemmatimonadota bacterium. GTDB lineage: Bacteria > Gemmatimonadota > Gemmatimonadetes > JACCXV01 > JAHWKZ01 > DASRVA01. The sequence continues at coordinate 6,487 of DASRVA010000031.1, read as the reverse complement.
AGGCATGTCCTCACTCGGTCCCGGAAACACGAAGAGCAGGGACGGGCCCTGCTCTCGTTCGCGGAAGGGCGGAGACCGGAGTCCCGCCCGTCTCGGTATGCTACGCCTCGGCCGCCGCCTCGACGCTCTCGTCCTCCGTCGTCTCCGCCACGCCGCCCCGCTTGCCGTACTTGGCGCGGAACTTCTCCACCCGGCCGGCCGTGTCGACCAGCTTCTGCTTGCCGGTGAAGAAGGGATGGCAGCTCGAGCAGATCTCGACGTGGATCTCGGCGACCGTCGACCGGGTTTCGATGACGTTGCCGCACGCGCAGACGATCCGCGCGTCGACGTACTCGGGATGGATCTCTTTCTTCATGCGATTCTCCTGCCGGCATGAGATGATGATCGGCCTAAGAATGTAGGAGACCGGGCAGGGGCGGACAACTCCCGGCCCGCGCTCACGCGGCCGTGCCGGGCCCTCTCCGGCGCCCCCGGCCGCCGACCAGCACGAGCCCCGCCCAGGCCGCCAGGGCGGCCAGCGGCGCCCAGTCCCCCCACCGGGTGTAGAGGGTCGTGATCCCCGGCATCGGCAGGTCCGCGACCACCACCGCCGGCTCGTAGAGCGACGTCCGGTCGTGGTAGCGTCCCAGCGGGTCGACCCACCCCGAGATTCCGGTGTTGGCCGAGCGCAGCGAGGAGACCCGGTGCTCCACCGAGCGCAGGGCCAGGTGGCTGGCGTGCTGGTACGGGGCGGCGGTCGGCCCGAACCAGGCATCGTTGGTGATGTTGACGAGGAAGTCGGCACCGCTCCGGACGAGCGTCCGGCTCACGTCGGGGAAGACCGACTCGTAGCAGATCGTCGCCCCGAACGCATACCCGCCGACCGTCCAGGTGGGCCAGCCCCGCCCCGGCGCGAACTGGCCGGTCCACGACGAGAGCCGCTCGAAGAAGCCGGTCGCCACGTCCGGCACGAACGGCACCCGCTCGGCGACCGGGACCAGGCGGCGCTTGGCGTAGCGCCCCTCGGCCAGGCCGTCGGCCCGGACCAGGTAGGCGGCGTTGTAGACCCGGTAGTCCCCGGGCAGGCTTCCCTCCCTCCCGTCCAGCGTGTCGGCATCGTTGGTGCCGGTGAAGATCGGCTCGCCGATCTCGGCCGCCAGGCGCGGGACGAGCTCGGAGGCGCGCGCGTCGTAGCGCAGGTAGACGGGAACCGCGCTCTCGGGCCACACGACCAGCGCCGGATCGTGGCGCTCGGCGAGCCGGGTCAGCCGGATCAGCCGGGCGAAGGTTTCGTCCACGAAGGCCAGGTCCCACTTGACGTCCTGGGGGACGTTCGGCTGGATCGCCGCGGCCCGCAGACGCGGCCACTCCCCGGCCGCGCGCTCCAGAGCGTTCATCCGTAGCGCGCCATAGAGGGGAACCGCCGCGGCGAGCAGGATGGTCGCCGCTGCCACCCGGCCTCGATGCGTGCCGGGGATCGGGCGCAGGAGACCGTACATCGAAGCCGAGAGCGCCATGACCCACAGCGAGAGGAGATAGACCCCGCCCAGCTCGGCGGGCTGGATCAGAAGCGGGTACCCGGCCAGGACGTCGCCCGCCACCCCCCACGTGAATCCCAGGTCGCCGAACGCCCGCAGCCACTCGATCGCCGTCCAGGCCAGCGGGAACGAGAGCACGACCGGGATCCCGCGCCCGCGCCCCACCGCCACCATCAGAGCGGTCAGGCCGCCGTTGGCGGCCAGCACCAGGACCGACGCCAGGTAGGCCGGCACCGCCATCGCGCTGAAGCCGCTCAGCCCGGCGATCCAGTAGAGCAGGAGGCCGAAGTGGGCGAGCCCGAACAGGTACCCGCCGAGGAACGCGCGGCCTGGGCGGCCTCCGTCGGCGGTCTCGAGGAACGCCAGCAGCGGCCAGGGGGCCACCAGGGCGAGCGGCAGAAGGTCGAGCGGGGGATAGGCGAGGGCCAGCAGGAACCCGCCCGCCGGAGGCCCCCACCAGTGCGGGGCGACCGCCGGGCGCGAGAGCCTCACGCCACCGGCGCGCCGGCGGCGCCGATCCGCACCTCACGGCCTTCGCGCGCGGATTGCCGGACGGCGTCCAGGACGCGCGCCAGCGTGAGCTGATCCGACAGCGGCGGGGCCTCCTCCCGGCCGGCGACCAGCTCGGCGAAGAACGCGATCTCTCTCTCGTACGATTCGATGTACAGGTTCCGGCCCCGGCGCTGCGAGGTGGGGGTCACGTTCATCAAGTCTCCGTGCATGCGCTGGTACACGCGAAGCGGATCCAGGAGCCCCGACCCCTCGGTGCCGACGACCGCGAAGAAATGGTCGCGCTCGCCGAGCACCGTCTGTTTCCGGTCCCAGAGCTGGTTCCACGACGTCTCAACCGAGATCGCCAGGCCGCCCTCGCAGGTCAGCGTGACGAGCGCGGTGTCCTCGACGTCCAGCCCGAGATGGTGGAAGAACGAGGCGCTCACGCGGTCGGGGATCGGGTAGTCGCACAGCCACAGCGCGAGGTCGAGCATGGGCAGGCCGAGATCCATCACCACCCCGCCGCCCGAGCGATGGATCTGGTAGTACCAGGCCTCCTGGCGGAAGGCCTCGCGACCCTTGTGCCAGCGCGCGCGAACGTAATAGGCGTCGCCGAGGGTCCCCTCGTCGATGCTCTCCTTGAGCAGGATCGAGTCGTCCCGGAACCGGTTGTTCATCCCCACCAGGACGATCTTCCCGCTGCGCTCCCGGGCCGCGATCACGTCGGCCACCTGGCCGGCGTCCAGCCCCAGCGGCTTCTCGCAGAGGACGTGCTTCCCCGCCTCGAGGCAGCGGACGACGGCGTCCCGGTGCAGGTCGCTCGGCAGGCAGACGTCCACGGCGTCGACCTCGTCGAGGGCCAGCAGCTCGTCGAGCCCGCCCACCGCGTGCTCGACGCCGGTGCGCTCGCGGAGGGCGCGGCGCTTCGGGGCGTCCCGCTCGCAGATCGCGACGAGGCGCGCGTTGCGGAGCCGCCGATAGGCGGGAAGATGAGCGACCTGGGCCACGGCCCCGCCGCCCACAAGCCCGATCCGTACCGGCTCCCGGCGGTCGGCGGCGATCACGGCCCGGGAGGGGTCCGGAGATCGGCCGGAGGAATCGAGGCCGCGGTGGGGCTCCGGTGGGCGCAGCTGCGGACGATCGCTCAAGATTCTTCAGGGACCGCCTAGAGATCGGACTCTATCTTCGCGATGAGCGCGTCCACCAGCTCCTCCTCCGGGATCGTGTGCTCCTTCTGTCCCTTGAGGTAGAGGAGCCCCTTTCTCACCCCGCCGGCGATGCCGATGTCGGCCTCCCGGCTCTCGCCGGGGCCGTTCACCGCGCACCCCATGACGGCGATCGTGATGTTCTTGTCCAGGTGCGCGGTCCGGCGCTCGACCTCGGCCGCCAGCTTGTGGACGTCGACGTCGGCCCGGCCGCAGGAAGGACAGGCGATCACGTTGATCCCGCTGGGACGCAGCTCGAGGACCTGGAGCAGCTTCTTGGCGACGCGGGCCTCGATCAGCGGGTCGTCGGCGAGCGAGATCCGGATCGTGTCCCCGATGCCTTCCATGAGGAGCGCCCCGATCCCGGCGCACGATTTGATCGTGCCCGCCTCCACGGGCCCGGCCTCCGTGACCCCGAGATGGAGCGGATAATCGCGCTCGTCGGCGAACCGGCGATAGGCCTCGATCATGCGGGGCACGTGGGACGACTTGAGCGAGACGACGATGTCCTGGAAGTCCATCCGCTCGAGGATCTCGCAGTGCCGGAGCGCCGACTCGACCATCCCCCTCGCGGTCGGGCCGTCGTCGCGCTCCAGAATGTCCTGCTCGAGCGATCCCGAGTTCACGCCGATCCGGATCGGGGTGCCCTTCTCCTTCGCCTTCTCGACCACCGCCTGGACGCGCTTCTCTCCGCCGATGTTCCCCGGGTTGATGCGGAGCTTGTCGACGCCGGCGTCCAGCGCCAGGAGCGCGACCCGGTAGTTGAAATGGATGTCGGCCACCAGCGGGATCGAGATGCCGGCCTTGATCTCGGGGAGGGCCTCGGCGCTGGCCTCGTCGGGGACGGTCACGCGCACGATGTCGCAGCCCGCCACCTCGAGGTTCCGGATCTGGTTCAGAGTGCCCCAGACGTCGGTGGTCTTGGTGGTCGTCATGGACTGGACGGTCACGGGGGCGCCTCCCCCGACGGGTACCTTCCCGACCATCACCTGCCGTGTCCGGCGTCGCTCGATCATGGGGTCGCCTGCCTGCCGCCTACCCGGGTCCGATGCCTGAGAGTCCCTGAATCCCTTGAAGTTACGCCCGCCCGGCCGGGGATCAAGCCGGGACCGCCCGGCGGAGATCTCAGTAGACATCCACCAGAAACGCCGCCCCCGGCCACCCCTGCTCGGTGTTCACAGCGCCGGCCGCCAGCGCTGACTCGACGACCCGCCGGGGCGCGACGTAGACGATCCCGTACCAGCGCCCCGGCTCACGCAGGACGGGGCCCAGGTCGAGCTCGAACGCGAGCGGGGCGGGTCGCCAGCCGATCGTCCACGGCGGCACGATTCGACCCTCGCCGTGACCATCCGTGTAGGGGCCGGGACGCGGGCCGCCTCCCGACGCCGCACCGGCCGGATCACGGCGCAGGATGATCAGGAGCGGCCGCAGCGCCGGATCGAGCATGCGCCCTGCGAGCGGGGTCACCGATTCCTGCAGGGCCAGCCGCGGCGGCTCGATCTCGGCGTGGCGGGCGACGAACTCCTCCACCACGTACACCGCCCCGCCGGCCGAATCGGCGGCGATCCCCAGCCCGACGTGCGTCCGGTGCGGGTCCAGGATCGTCTCGCGATGGCCGGACGAGGCCATCAGGCTCCGGTGGGCCTGCCGCGGGTCGAAGGCCGGCCAGGGATCGACGCCGCCGACCGCGGCCATGGACCTGAGCTGCCACCGGTAGACGTTCTCCTGGACGTGCCCCGTCTCGCCGGCCGCGGCCAGCCGCTCGTAGGGGGCCTCTCCGAGCACGCCGTAATGACCGAAGAACCGTCCGGCCGCCATGGCGACGGCGTGGGCCTGGGCAGCGACCGAGGCCAGCGAGTCGAGATCCACGGACGCGACGCCGGCGCCGCGGCGGTCCCCGTTGATCGCCGCCAGGAGCTCCAGCCGGGCGGCCGCGTAGCGGTCCGGGATCGGGATCCGATTCGCGGCCGCGCCCGAGGACGGATCGTTCCCACCGGGGGTGGCGCAGGCCAGCGCCCCGGCCGCGATCACGACGAGGAGGGCCGGGAGCGGCCGGATCGAGCGTCGCCGGCTCACCGGTAGACGGTCACCGCCTCGGTGCCCGGATAATACGTCGCCAGGATGTGCCGGTAGTCCTGACCCTGCCGGGCCCGCTCCAGGGCGCCCACCTGGCACATCCCCACGCCGTGTCCCCATCCACCGCCGACAAGGGTCAGCCGCTCCAGCGCTCCGCTCCGATAGGTCGGGCGGAGCAGGAACTGCGTGCTCCTGAGGAGCCGGCCGTCCCCATCGGCGAACAGGCTCCGGATCGCGTTCTCGCTGACCAGGTACCGGCCGGTCGTGGTGATCACCTGGACCGCGAGCGTCCGTCCCTCCGGCGTGGTCCGCTCGACACGCACGTCCTCGACCCGCCCGACGCCTTGCGGCGGCACCGGCACGAGCGCCGGCAGGTTCCGGTCCATCATCGCCTGGAGCTCCGGCGTGGCGAGCGCGGTCGTCCAGCGGAAGTAGCGGGACCCCTGGCACCAGTAGGATCCGTCCGGCCGCTGGTCGCTGACCGGCACGAGGTACGGCGCGGGCGGGTCGTCGAACACCAGCTCGACCCGCGCCGTGCTGCCGCCGCAGGTCGAGTGATAGTACGCGTCGATCAGATGGCCGCCGTACAGGAGCACCTGCCCCCGAGTCGAACGGACCGCCCTGACGGCCAGCGAGTCGGCCGGGGCGGGGATTCCCCCGTAGGCCTGGTCGAGCACCGAGCCGTAGACGTCGAAGCCGAGCTCGGCTCGGCTCCCCAGACGCTTCAGAGCGTAGGTCCGGGCGGCGACGGCCTGCGCCCGCTGCGCCTCCCACGCCGCCCGGTCGGGATGGCCGAGCTCCCGCGACACGACGCCCTCCAGATAGCGCTCGAGGGGGACCAGGTTGACGGCGGTCAGGGTTCCGTCGGGACGAAGCTGGAACTCGATGGAGCCGGCGTACGGGACGCCTTCGACCCGCAGGGTCCCCGGGCCGACCGGATCGACCCGCAGGGGTCCGGGGTGCGGCTGCGAGAGGTAGCCGTCGGGGCGGCGGACCCGGAGCAGGCCCTCGAGAGGGAGCTTGACGACCGTCCACGGAGCGCCACCGTCGACGACGGCGACCGGCCGGGCCTGGCCCGCTTCGCCGATCCGCCACCGGCCGGGTCCGGAGACCGACAGCGCCGAGTCGCCGAGCGCGATCCCGACCCGGATGGCGGGCTCGCGGGCGGGAAGGACCGGCACGTACGGGCCTGCCGCC
>DASRVA010000030.1:0-4198 GCA_035687745.1 Gemmatimonadota bacterium | reverse complement strand
AGCGGCCTCCGGGAGGCGGCCCGGCGCTCGGGCGGAGCGGTCGTCGGCCCGCAAGCGGTCCTGGCGCCGCTGTCGCCCCGCCGCCCGGACGAGCCTCATGCCTCGACGGTCCGCCGGCTCGATCTCGGGACCTGGCCGTGGACCTTCCTCGGCGCCGCGGTCCTCGTCCTCGCCGACTGGGCGATCGCAGGGCGGCGCCGGCGTTGACGCGTTCGCGCGGCGGCCGGTAGGTTCCCCGTTTCCCCCGACCTTCCGCGAGCCCGCAGGCGAACTCACGTGTCCGAGCGCACCTCATCCGCCGCCGCGCTGCCCAGGCGCTACGACCCGAGCGACCTCGAGGGTCGCTGGTATGCCGTGTGGCAGGAACGTGGATATTTCCATCCGCCTGCCGGCGAGGGGCCGGAGCCGTACACGATCGTGATCCCGCCCCCCAACGTGACCGGGGTACTCCACATGGGGCACGGGCTCAACAACACGATCCAGGACGTCCTGATCCGTCGCGAGCGGATGCAGGGTCGCCGGGCGCTCTACCTGCCCGGAACCGACCACGCCGGGATCGCGACCCAGAACGTCGTCGAGCGGGAGCTGGCCGAGGAGGGCCTCACCCGCGACGACCTGGGCCGGGAAGCCTTCGTGGAGCGGGTCTGGGCCTGGAAGGAGAAGTACGGCGAGGAGATCTACGACCAGCTCCGGAAGCTCGGCGTGTCGTGCGACTGGGAGCGCGCCCGCTTCACCATGGACCCCGGGCTCTCGCGCGCCGTCCGCGAGGTGTTCGTCCGGCTCTACGACGACGGTCTGGTCTACCGGGGGAAGTACATCATCAACTGGTGCCCGCGCTGCGGGACCGCGCTGTCGGACGAGGAGGCCGAGAAGCACGAGCAGGAGGGACACCTGTGGACGATCCGTTATCCGCTGAAGGACGGCCCGGGTCATCTGCGGATCGCGACCACCCGCCCCGAGACGATGCTCGGGGACACCGGCGTGGCCGTCCATCCCGCCGACGAGAGGTACCGGGACCTGGTCGGCGGGATGGCGATTCTGCCGCTGGTCGGGCGCGAGCTCCCCATCGTCGCCGACGATTTCGTCGATCCCGAGTTCGGGACCGGCGCGGTCAAGGTGACCCCGGCCCACGACCCCAACGACTTCTGGATCGGCCAGCGGCACGGCCTGCCGGCGATCAACGTGCTGAACCCGGACGCCACCATGAACGAGGCGGCCGGGCCGTACGCGGGCCTCGACCGCTTCGAGGCCCGGAAGCGGATCGTGGAGGCGCTGGAGGCGGAGGGCGCTCTCGAAGCCGTCGAGCCCCACCGGCACGCGGTCGGGCGCTGCTACCGCTGCGAGACGGTCGTCGAGCCGTACCTGTCCGACCAGTGGTTCGTCAGGATGAAGCCGCTCGCCGAGCCCGCTCTCGCCGCGTCGCGGGACGGGCGGCTCCGCTTCACCCCCGAGCGTTGGCGCAAGGTGTACGAGCACTGGCTGGAGAACGTCCGCGACTGGACCATTTCGCGGCAGATCTGGTGGGGGCATCGGATCCCCGTCTGGACCTGCGCCAACGGGCACGAGTTCGCGTCTCGCGAGGAGCCGAAGCGGTGTCCGGAGTGCCGGTCGGAGAGCCTCGAGCAGGACCCGGACGTCCTCGACACGTGGTTCTCGTCCTGGCTGTGGCCCTTCTCCACCCTCGGCTGGCCGGACGAGACCCAGGACCTCGCGACCTTCTATCCCACGAACACCCTCGTTACCGCCTCGGAGATCCTCTTCTTCTGGGTCGCCCGCATGGTGATGGCAGGCTACTACTGCATGGGAAAGCGGCCGTTCACGGACGTCGTCATCAACGGCACCGTCCGCGACGCCCAGGGACGCCGGATGTCCAAGTCGCTCGGCAACGGCATCGACCCGCGCGAGGTGATCGACGAGTACGGCGCGGACGCGCTCCGGTTCACGCTGCTGACCGAGGCGCCGACGGGGACCGACCTGAACCTCGCGCTCGAAGACTTCAAGAAGGGCCGGAACTTCGCCAACAAGCTCTGGAACGCGGCGCGGTTCGTGTTCATGAACCTTCCCGTGGGGTGGGAGCCGAGGCGGCTCGCGGAGTTGAACGCCACCGAGCTCGGCGAGCGCGAGCGGTGGCTCCTCCAGCGCCTGGACGACACCGTCCTAGCGGTCGATCGCCACTTCGAGGAGTTCCGGCTCAACGACGCCGGCGGGGCGGTCTACGACTTCCTCTGGCACGCGTACTGCGACTGGGCGATCGAGTGGGCCAAGGCCGACCTGGACCTCCCGCGCGGGGAGATCGCGCGGGAGGTCCTGCTGGGCGTGCTCGAGGCCGGGCTCAGGCTCCTCCACCCCTTCATGCCGTTCATCACCGAGGAGATCTGGCAGCGCCTTCCGGAGACGCTCCGGGAGGGCGTCGGCTCGATCGTGATCGCCGGCTGGCCGGAGCCGCACGATTGGGGCTTCCGCCCCGAGGCCGATCGGGTCGCGCTCATGCAGGAGGTGATCTCGGCGGCGCGGAACCTGCGCGCCGAGCACGACGCGCCCCCGTCGAAGCGGGTGCCGCTGGTCGTGGTCGTGGCCGACGAGACGATGCGCGAGGCTCTCCTCGGCCAGGCGGAGGACCTGGCTCGGCTTTCGGGCGCCAGCGATGCCGATGTCCGGGAGCGGGCCCCCGCCGGCGACGGCTATGTCTCGCAAGTCGTTCGTGGCGGGGTCGAGGTGGCGGTTCGGCTCGCCGACCTGGTCGATATCGATCAGGAGCGGACGCGGCTCGAGGCCGAGATCGGCCGGGCCGAAGGGCTGCGCGGAGCGGCGCGACGGAAGCTGGACAACCAGGATTTCGTGGAGCGCGCCCCGGCCGAGGTGGTCGACCGGGAACGGGCGAAGCTGGCGGATCTCGAGCGGACCCTGGAGCGGCTGGTGAACCTGCGCGCCGCGCTCGACCGACGGGGATGACCGGGACGCCGATCGCCGGGGGAGCGCGGCCACGGATCCGTAGCGTTCTGGCGGCCTCTCTCATGGCACTCGCGGCGTGCGCCAGCGAGGGGTTTCCGCCGGGGGGTCCGGAGGACCTGGCGGCGCCGGTCCTGGTCGAGACCGACCCCGCCCACCGGGCGGTCAACGCCACGCCCGACCAGGCCATCACGCTGACGTTCGACGAGGTGATCGACGACCGGCAGCTCGGTGAGCTGGCGCGGATCGTCCGCGTGAACCCGGACGATCCGGAGTTCGACATGGAGCTCGACGAGAACGTGATCACCCTCGCCCCCGACGAGCCGCTCCACGAAGACCTGACCTACTCGGTGACCATCCTGCCCGGCATCCGCGACCGGGAGGGGAACGCGTCCGCCCTGCCCCAGTCGATCCTTTTTTCGGTCGGCGGCGAGGTGCCGATCACGCTCTCCGTCGTCCGCGCGAGGATTCTCGACGAGTCGGGTGGCCCGGCCATCGGAGCGCTCTACCGCCTCGAGAACACGGCGACCGAGTTCGGCTACACGATGACCGCCGACAGCCAGGGCGAGATCGAGGCCGAGGCCGTCGCGTACGGCCCGTACGTCGCCACGGCCTGGCTGGAGCGCGTCCGTCCCGAGGGATGGCAGATGACCGAAGAGGCAGGGGCGCGTGACACGTTCGAGCTGTCGGAGTCCGCCCGCGCCTATGAGGTCACCTACCGGCTCGCGGTCGTGGACACGACGGCTCCGATCGTGACCGCCGTGACGACTCCCGAGCCCTGGCTCCTGAGCGTCACCGTCGACGACGCGATCCCGGCGGAGGCGAGCCTGATCCCGGCGCGGATCGGCGTCTACGAGGCGGCCCCGGACGTCGATCCCGACACCGAGCTCGACTCGATCCCGCTCGATCGGCAGCGGTTCCGGCGGATCGCCGTCGTCCGCGCGGTCCGGGCCGGGCCCAACGAGATCCAGGTCGAGACGGCCGAGCCTCTCGAGCGCGGCCGCGTTCACCGCCTGGAGCTGGTCGGCGTCGAGAACGCGACCGGCGTGGCGGCGACGCCGGAGGGCGGGCGGGCATTCCGGCCCGAGTACGAAGGGCCGATCATCTACCCGAGCGAGCCTCTGCCGTGGCCCGGCCCGGCGCCGTGAGCCCGGCGCCATCCAGGTCGTGGCTGCCCGCGGTCCATCGGTGCCTTGAGTCGCCGCCCGGTCCGGTCCGGGCGATCGCGGCCGGACCGCGCCTCGAGCGG
>DASRVA010000029.1:0-22131 GCA_035687745.1 Gemmatimonadota bacterium | reverse complement strand
GCTTCACGCCCGAAAGGATCGCCCGCGAGGTGCACGCGTCGGTCGGGCAGCCCGCCCACGCCTGAGGCGCGTCAGCCGACGACGGCCGACCTCAATACACTGATGCACGCATACTGCCGACCATGACGGCCATCAGGACTCACGTGGTGATGTTGCTGCTGAGCTTGACCGCCTGCGCGAGCGGCGGAAGCGTGGGTCATCAGGATAATGGGCTCCTTCTGGCAGGAGCGACGGTCGGCGAGGCGCAGTCGAGTGTCGTGGATGTGCTGGAAGAGTCAGGTTTCACCGTCGAACAGCGGAGTTCCGGGGAATTCGTCGGGTCCACCGGGAGCGGCCTGGCTCCGGATGGTTACCAGGAACTGATCGCGTGCGGACACGGTGGTGGTGACGTGGCTGCCGGGGTGATGTTGCAGGGTCCGGGGCTGGATCGGCCGACGGGCCGCTTCGAGGTCCGCGCCGCTTCCTCCAATGAGGGCGCCCGTCTGACCGTGGTCGCCGATTTCGAGGCCCGAGCCTGCGTGGTCGAGCGCGGCCGTCGGACCTGCGAAGTCGTCACCTGCGAATCGACCGGACTCCTGGAGCAGCGGATCATGGCCCGCGTCGAGTCCCCTGCAGAGTCGCCCACCGCGGCGAGGAGCTGAGCCACCGAAATCCGCCACTTCGGTCGCTCGAACCGTCAAAGAGTTATCATGACCGCATGATCGTCGCCTTCGGCTGCGACCATGCGGGGTTTCCCCTCAAACAGCGGCTCCTCGACGCCATCGCCGGCGCCGGCCACGAGGTCCTCGACTGCGGGGCCCACGAGCTGGACCCCGACGACGACTACCCCGACTACGCTCGCGCGGTCGGGGAGGCCGTGGCCGGCGGCCGCGCCGAGCGCGGCGTGATCCTCTGCGGGAGCGGGGTCGGAGTCGGGGTCGCGGCCTGCAAGATCCCGGGTATCCGGGCCGCCATGTGCCACGACACCTACAGCGCTCACCAGGGAGTCGAGCACGACGCGATGAACGTCCTCACCCTGGGTGCCCGCGTGGTCGGCCCGGAGCTCGCGGCCGAGCTGGTCCTGGCCTTTCTGGGGGCCGAGTTCTCGGGCGCCGAGCGGCACCGCCGGCGGCTGGCCAAGGTCGAGGCGCTCGAGCGCGAAGCCCGTCGCGAGCCGGTCCGCGGGTTGTAAGCCGCCTACGTGCGGGCCCCCGGGGGCCGCGCTACCTTGCCTCCAGCGCGACCTTCGGCACCCCATCCGGGAGGGTCCTCATGGCCAATCCGCTCCTCCGACTCCGCGAGCTGGGCCAGTCGGTCTGGCTCGATTACATCCGGCGCGACCTCTTCGACGGCGAGCTCGATCGTCTGATCAAGGAGGACGGTCTGGCCGGGATGACGTCGAACCCGACGATCTTCGACAACGCGATCAGCGACACCGACCTCTACGACGACGTGATCCGGGAGTGCGGTCCCGACATGGAGCCGGACGAGATCTTCGAGAAGCTCGCGGTCGCCGACGTCCGTGAGGCCGCGGATCACTTCCGGCCGCTCTTCGACGAGACCCTCGGCCAGGACGGGTTCGTCTCGATCGAGGTCCGCCCCGCGCTGGCCAACGACACCGAGGGCACGATCGAGGAGGTGCGGCGGCTCTGGACCTCGTGCGACCGTCCCAACGTGATGGTCAAGATCCCGGGGACACGGGAGGGGATCCCGGCCATCCGGCAGTGCCTTGCCGAGGGGATCAACATCAACATCACGCTCCTCTTCTCGGTCGAAATGTACCTGCAGGTCATGGACGCCTGGTTCGACGCCTTCGAGGGCCGGATCGAAGCCGGCGAGCCGGTGGACGGGCTCTCGTCGGTGGCGAGCTTCTTCGTGAGTCGGGTCGACAGCAAAGTGGACAAACGGCTCGAATCGCTTCTCGAGCGGGCCGCGGGGAAGGAGAGCGACCGGATCCGGGCCCTTCTCGGCCAGGCTGGAATCGCGAACGCGAAGATCGCCTACCAACGGTTCGAGGAACGTTTCCGCACGCCCCGGTTCGCCGCGCTCGCGAAGGAGGGCGCCCGCCTCCAGCGCCCCCTCTGGGCCTCCACGTCGACCAAGAACCCCGAGTATCCGGACATCTATTACGTCGACAACCTGATCGCGCCGGATACCGTCAACACGCTCCCGCCCGACACGCTGGAGGCCTTCCGGGATCACGGCGACCCGGAGGTGCGGATCTCGGAGGGTCTGGATGGGGCGCACCGCGTGATGGACGATCTCGACGAGCTCGGGATCGACTTCGGCGACGTCACCCGCGACCTCGAGGTGGAGGGGATCGAGAAGTTCGGCAAGTCGTACGACGACCTCCTCGAGACGATCCGCGAGGAGCGCGCGCGGGTGGCCACGGCCTGATCCCGCGCCGGCCGGACGGGCCCATCCGTGAGCTTCATCGACCTCGCCCGCGCCCTCGGCTTCTCGTTCACCTCGGGCGTGAACCTCTACGCCACCGTGGCAATCCTCGGCCTGGCGACGCGTTACGGCTGGGTCGAGCTCCCGGACCAGTTCCAGGTCTTCGACAACGACCTCGTGATCTACGGCGCGATCGCGATGTATCTGGTCGAGTTCCTCGCCGACAAGATCCCGTGGGTCGACTCCCTGTGGGACGCCGTCCACACGGTCATCCGGCCGCTCGGAGGAGCGCTGGTCGCGGTGGCGGCGGTCGGGGAGGCGTCGCCGGCGGTCGAGGGGCTGGTGGCCGTCCTCGGCGGCTCGGTCGCCGCGACCAGCCACTTCGCGAAGGCTGGGTCGCGGGCGGTCGTCAACACGTCGCCCGAGCCGGTTTCGAACTCGATCGTCAGCCTGCTGGAGGACCTGCTGGTCTTCGGGGTGGGACTCCTGGCGCTCCTCTTCCCGGTCGTGGCCCTGATCCTGGTGGGCGTACTGCTCGTGGTCATCCTGTTCTTCTCGGTCAGGCTCTTCCGCGCCGCGCGGCGCCGGCTGAGGCGCCTGGGCCCGGCCACGGCCCGGACCTGAGATGAAGTCCGAATTCGGCGTCGTCGGCTTGGGCACGATGGGTGCCAACCTCGCCTTGAACCTCGACGACCACGACGTGTCGGTGGCGGCGTGGGACATCAGCGCCGAAGCGGTCCAGCGGTTTCTGTCGGAGCATCCCGAACGGGGATTCGTGGGAGCGACCGGTCTGGCCGACCTGGTCGGGTCGCTCGAGAGACCACGCCGGATCCTCCTCATGATCCCGGCCGGCAAACCGGTCGAGCAGACGATCGAGGCCCTCGAGCCCCATCTCGACGAGGGCGACATCCTCCTGGACGGCGGCAACTCCCACTTCGCCGACACCGAACGCCGGGGTCGACGGCTCGCGGAGAGAGGGATCCGCTTCTTCGGGGTCGGAGTGAGCGGCGGCTCGGAGGGCGCCCGTCACGGCCCGTCCATGATGCCCGGCGGGCCTCGGGAGGCCTACGAGGAGATACGTCCCGTTCTCGAAGCGATCGCCGCCCGGACGCCGGCCGGCCCCTGCGTGGCCTACCTGGGCTCCGGGGGAGCGGGCCACTTCGTCAAGATGGTCCACAACGGGATCGAGTACGCCGACATGCAGGGGATCGCCGAGGCGTACGATTTCCTGTCCCGCGGGCTGGGCTACGACGCCCGGCGTCTGGCCGGGACGTTCGGCGCCTGGAACGAGGGCGAGCTGGAGTCGTTCCTGCTCGAGATCACAGCCGAGATCTTCCGCGTCACCGACGAGCGGACCGGCGAGCCGCTGGTCGAGCGCGTGCTCGACATGGCCGAGCAGAAGGGGACCGGCCGCTGGACGGCCACGACCGCCCTCGAGCTGGGCGCCCCCGTCCCCTCCATCATGGCCGCCGTCGATGCGCGTGTCCTCTCGAGCCGCCGCCAGGAACGGTTGGCCGCGAGCCGGCGGCTGGCGGGACCCGCCTTCGCCCTACCCGGCGACGAGCTCGAGGACCTGGCCGAGGATGCCCGTAGGGCGCTCTACGCCTCGCGGATCTGCGCCTTCGCCCAGGGGATGGATCTCATCCGTCAGGGCTCGACGGAACACGGCTGGGGGATCGCCGCGGGCGAGGTGGCCCGCGTCTGGATGGGGGGCTGCATCATCCGCGCCCGGCTCCTCGAGCCGATCCGGGAGGCGCTCCAGCGGGATCCCGACCTGCCGAACCTGCTGCTGGACGAACACCTCGGTCGGGCGGTCGAGCAGGCGCAGGACGGGTGGCGCCGGGCGGTGGCTTCGGCCGCCAGGATCGGGCTCCCGGTGCCGTGCTGGAGCGCCGCGCTGGCCTACTTCGACGCCTTCCGCACCGAACGGCTCCCCCAGAACCTGACCCAGGCCCAGCGGGACTGGTTCGGCGCCCACACCTACCATCTCCTCGACGATCCCGACGGCCAGCCGATCCACACCGACTGGGCGGCCCTGGCGGCGGAGCCGCGCGCGTGAGCCCGCGCGTGACCAAGGCGCGCTCGGCGGTCCGGCCCGGGAAGTTCCAGATGCCCAAGGCACGCGGCTGCACGTTCGTCATCTTCGGCGCCACCGGCGACCTCACCGAGCGGAAGCTGATGCCGGCCCTCTACCGCCTGGCCCGCGAGCGGTGCCTGGGCGGCGACTTCCGTGTCCTTGGCGTCAGCCGGGGCGAGATGTCCGACGGGACGTTCCGTACGAAGATGCGGGAGGCGGTGAGCGAGCACGTCCGTCAGTTCGAGGCCGGGCTGTGGGACCGCTTCGCCGAGCGACTCCACTACATGGCCGCCGACCTGAAGGTCCAAAGCGCCTACCGCGAGCTGGCCCGGCGGATGGACGAGCTGGGGGTCGGCGAGGCGGCCGCCGGGAACCACCTCTTCTACCTGGCCGTGCCGCCCACCCTGGCCCCCGACATCGTGCGCGGGCTGGCCGCGGCCAGGCTGACCGAGGAAGGGAAGGGGTTCACCCGGATCGTCGTCGAGAAGCCGTTCGGTCGCGACCTCGAGTCGGCGCGCCGGCTGAACGAGGAGATCTCGCGCTTCTTCGACGAGTCCCAGGTCTACCGGATCGACCACTATCTCGGCAAGGAGACGGTTCAGAACATCCTCGCCTTCCGGTTCGGGAACACGATGTTCGAGCCGATCTGGAACCGGAACTATGTCGACCACGTCCAGATCACGGCCGCGGAGACGATCGGCGTGGGCGACCGGGCGGGCTTCTACGATGGCGCCGGAGCGCTCCGCGACATGATCGCCAACCACCTTCTGCAGCTCCTCACGCTCACTGCCATGGAGCCCCCCATCGCCTACGATGCGCACTCGGTGCGCGAGGAGAAGGTCCAGGTCCTCCGCTCGATCCCGATCATGAACGCGGCCCAGGTCGAGCGCCGGACCGTGCGCGGCCAGTACGGGCCGGGAACGGTGGAAGGCGAAGCGGTCCCCGGCTACCGGGAGGAGGAGGGCGTCGGGGACGGCTCGACCACCGAGACCTACGCCGCCGTCGAGCTCAAGGTCGAGAACTGGCGCTGGGCGGGGATCCCCTTCTACGTGCGGACGGGGAAGCGCCTGGGACGCGACCTGACCGAGATCGCGGTGTTCTTCAAGCCCACCCCACACACCCTCTTCCAGGCCACCGACGACCGCGTCCCCCCCAACGTGATCGTGATCCGGCTCAAGCCCGACGAAGGGATCGACGCGACCTTCAGCGCCAAGATCCCGGGTCAGGGGATGCGGACCTCGCGTGTGCGTCTGGAGTTCGACTACGAGGAGGCGTTCGGGGTCGAGCTTCCGGACGCCTATCGGACCCTGCTCCTGGACGCCATGGAGGGCGACGCGACCCTGTTCACGCGAGGGGACGAGGCGGAGGCCCAGTGGCGGCTGATCACCCCGATCCTGGAGGCGTGGAGCGAACAGACGCCCCCTCCGTTCCCGAACTACGCCGCGGGGAGCCAGGGACCCGAGGCCGCGGCGCGGCTGACCGCGCGGAACGGGCACGCGTGGCGCGACATCGTGGCGGCATCCGAGCACGAGATCCAGGACGCCCGGCAGGCCGTCCCGTAGGCTCCGCCGCCATGCCGTCGCGGCCGATCACGATCGTCTACGACGACGCGGACGAGCTCCGCGATGCCGCCGCGGAGCGGATCGCGGAGATCGGCGAGCACGCCCTGTCCGAGCGGGGCCGGTTCCGGTGGGTGATGACCGGCGGCTCCACCGTCCTACCCGTGTACGAACGCCTCGCCGCACCACTTCTTCGGGACCGCCTCGCCTGGGAGCGGGTCGAGGTCTTCTTCACCGACGAGCGGTGCGTCCCGCCCGGGCATCCCGACAGCAACTTCGGCATGGCGAGCCGGACGCTCCTCGACCGTGTCCCTATCCCCTGCGAGCAGATCCACCGCATGCGGGGCGAGGATCCGAATCCGGAGCGGGCGGCGATCGAGCACGAGCACCGGCTCCGGGAAGCGCTCGGGATCGGGCGCGGGGAGGCCCCCGATTTCGATCTGGTCCTGCTCGGGATGGGCGCCGACGCCCACGTGGCGTCCCTGTTCCCGGGCGATCCCCAGGTCCTGGTGGACGACCGGCTGGTCGTGCCGGTCGAGCACGACCGCGACCCGCCGCCGCGGGTGGACCGGCTGTCGTTGACCGGGCCGGCCCTGAGCGCCGGCCGGGCGACCCTCTTCGTCGTGGCCGGTGAGAGCAAGGCTCCCGCCGTCCGCGCGACGCTCGAGGGCCCGGTCGGTCCGGGCCATGTTCCGGCCCGGCGCGTGGCACCCACCGAGCCGCCCGTCTGGCTGCTCGACCGTCCCGCCGCCTCCGGCCTCACCCGATGAGCGTCCCCCGTTCGCTCGTCCTGGCCGGCGACGTCGGCGGCACGAAGATCAACATCGCCCTCGCGGGAGCCGGCCGGGACGGCGTCGAGCTCGTTGCGGAAGGCCGCTACGAGAGCGACGACCACGACAGCCTGGAATCGGTCGTGAGGAGGTTCCTGGAAGCCCACAAGGGCGCGCTGGCCGGCCGCGGGGTCGAGCTGGCGTGCTTCGGCGTCGCCGGGCCGGTCATCGGCGACGAGTCGAGCTTGACCAACCTGGGGTGGTCGGTGGACGCCGACGTCCTCGAGCGCGAGCTCGGCATCCGCCACATCCTGTTCCTGAACGACCTCGAAGCGACCGCCTACGGCCTCACGGCGCTGGCGGGGGATCGGGTGGCGACGATCCATGCGGGCCGGGTGCGGGGGTCGACCCGGGCGGTGATCGCCGCCGGAACGGGCCTCGGCGCGGCGATCCTCTCCGAGGCGGAGGGTCAGCCCCGCGCGCTCCCCACCGAGGCCGGGCACGTCGACTTCGCTCCCCGCGACGACGAGGAGACGGCGCTTCTGGCGTGGCTCCGCGCTCGTCATGGAAGGGTCAGCGTGGAGCGCGTCGTCTCCGGCCCGGGCCTGGTCGCCATCTACGAGTTTCTCCGGGATTCGGGCCGGCGGGACGAGCCGTCCTGGCTCGCCGAGCGACTCGCCGAGACCGAAGATAAGGGAGAGGCGATCTCGGCAGCGGCGCTGTCCGGCGAGGCCGCCATCTGCGAGGACGCGCTGGCCCGCTTCGTCTCCGCCTACGGCGCGGCTGCCGGCAACCTGGCCCTCTCGTGCCTCGCCCTGGGGGGCGTGTACCTGGGGGGAGGGATCGCACCCGATATCCTGCCGGCCCTCCAGGACGAGCGGTTTCGGGCCGCCTTCCTGGACAAGGGGCGGATGCGGGAGATCCTGGCGGATGTCCCCATCCAGGTGATCCTCGAGCCCCGGGCGGCCCTGCTGGGGGCCGCCCAGCGGGCCCTGATGGCCCGATTCTTCCGTACCGCGGACTAGGTCCCTGGCAGGGCGGCGCCCTGGTGCGCCGCCGTTCACGCCCGTGCCCGCCCCCCGTCGATGCCGGGCCCTTTCGACCCGAATGATGGTGACGACGGTCAACGCGCGCGCGGACGCCCGGATCCTGGTCGTCGACGACGACGCCTCCAACGTGGAGCTCGTGGCGCGGATCCTCGAGCCCGAGGGGTACCGGAACGTCGCCCGCATGACCGATCCCGAGGCGGCGGCGGCCCTCTGCACCGAGCGCCCCCCCGACCTGGTTCTCCTGGACCTCCGGATGCCGGGGATGGACGGCCTCCAGGTGATCGAGACGCTTCGCGAGGGGCTCCGCCCACAGGATTTTCCGGCCGTCATCGTCCTCACCTCCGACGACAGCCGGCAGGCCAAGCAGCAGGCGCTCGCGCGGGGCGCCTTCGACTTCATCGCCAAGCCGCTCAGCCCCTACGAGGTGCGCCTCCGGGTCGGCAACGCCATCGACCATCGCCTGCTTCAACGGACGCTCGTCCTCCAGAACGAGGAGCTCGAGCGGTTGATCGAGGTCCGGACCGGCGAGCTGGAAGACGCCCGCGTCCAGATCCTGGAGCGCCTGGCGATCGCCGCCGAGTACCACGACCCCGAAACGGCGCGTCACACCAAGCGGGTCGGCGAGATGAGCGCGCGGATCGCGGGCGAGATCGGATGGCCGGCCCGCGAGATCGAGCTGCTGCGGCGGGCGGCACCCCTTCACGACGTAGGGAAGATCGGCGTCAGCGCCGACCTGCTGCGCAAGAACGGACCGCTGACGGACGAGGAGTTCGAGCAGGTCAAGCTGCACACGACGATCGGCGCCCGGATCCTGTCGGGGAGCCGGATCGGCATGCTGGACATGGCCGCCGACATCGCCCTTTCCCATCACGAGAACTGGGACGGCGGCGGCTACCCCCGGGGGCTGGCCGCAGACGCGATCCCGCCGGCCGCCCGCATCGTGAGCGTGGCCGACGTCTTCGACAGCCTGACCCACGTCCGCCCGTACAAGAAGGCGTGGTCGGTCTTCGACACGCTCAAATCGATCGAGGCGGAGTCGGGCCGCAAGTTCGAGCCGGCGCTGGTGGAGGCGTTCCTGCGGGTCTATCTGGAGGATCCCCGATGAGCCGTTCCCAGGCCATCGTCGTGGCCGGCCTCCTGGCCCTCGGTGCCGCCTGCGCGTCGTCCGACGCCTATCGGGAGGCGGGAGCGGGCGGTCTGGACGCGGGCGCCCTCGCCCTGCGGCGGGGCGAGTTCGACCAGGCCCGCGAGGCGCTGGCGAACGTGCGCCGGACGTGTGGCGAGTCGCGCCTGGGACGGCAGGCGTTGCTTCTGATCGCCGCGCTCGAGGCGGATCCCCGGAACCCGGCCGGAGACCCCGACCGGGCGGCCGCCCTGGCCGGCCACTGGCTGACCCATCCCGAGACCTTTCCCTGGACGCGGCCGGTCGCCGAGACGATCTACCTGCACGCCGTGCGGGCGGGCGGGACGCCCTACTCGGCCTCCGGGAAGCCTCCCGGCGAGGTCCAGGACCTGCTCGCGATGAGCCGTCCCGCCGACGGGGCGGACGAGGCGTGCGACGCGACGGACTGGGAGGTCCTGGGCGCCGGCGCCCCGCCCGAGCTCAGCGGACGCCCGCGGAGCGGGGGCTCGCCCGACGAGGCCGACGGCCTCCGCCAGGACAACGCACGCCTGCGCGAACAGGTGGCGCAGCTCGAGGCGGAGCTCCAGCGGATCAGGGAGACGCTCCGGCCGTGACCCTCCGCGCCCGCCTCCTCCTGTCGCTGGCCTTGATGGGGCTCCTCCTCATCTACCCCGCGCTGTACGGCCTCGCGCGGCTGATGGAGATGGGCGACGTCGCGCGGCGTCTGGAAGGGCCCCAGGCCGAGGCCACAGCAGCGGTGGGACGGACCAGGACCGCGCTCGCCGAGCTCGACCGCCACCAGCGGGCCTACATCGTCGCCGGCGACACGATGTCGCGGCGCTCGATGTGGATTGCGGTCAGGAACGCGGAAGAGGGGCTGACCACGCTGGACCGGATCGGCTTCGGAGAGGCCGGGGCCGTGGTGGACGACGACCTCGAGCGGCTGCGCGCCGCGACGTCGGAGATCGACTCTCTGGTCGAGGCGGGGGCCGCCTCCCAGGCCACGGCCGCCTTCCGGACCGTCGCCACCGCCTACGACGAGGCCGAGCGGGGACTCGTCTCGGCCTCCCGGGCGATCGAGCGGGAAGGCACGCGGTCGCTCGCCGAGATCGGAGCGGGGATAGCGGCCACGCGATCGACCATCGGCGTGACCGCCCTCCTCGCACTGGCGTGCGCGATCGGCCTGGTGCTCTGGACCGTGCGCGCCGTCGGTCAACCCATCCTCGATCTCCGGGACGCGATGGCCGGCATGGCCGGCGGGAACTTCTCGGCGCCGGACGGACTTCCCTACGGGCGTCCCGACGAGATCGGGGACCTGAGCCGCTCCTTCCGCTCGATGACCGAGGAGCTGGGCAGGCTCCAGCGCCTGCGGGCGGAGTTCGTGAGCATGGCGAGCCACGAGCTCAAGAACCCTCTCAACGTCATCGGAGGCTACGCGGAGATCCTGGACGAGGGTCAGTTCGGCGAGCTCAACGCCGAGCAACGACAGTCGCTCAAGGCGATCCACGAGCAGGTCAGCGTGCTGAGCCGCCTGGTCAACCAGCTCCTCGACCTGGGGCGCTACGAGGCGGGCGCGCTGGACCTCCAGCGGGACGCGGTCTCGGTCCCCGATCTGCTCGAGGGCGTGGTGCGATCGTTCGGCTCGCTGGCGCGCCAGCGCGGGATCGATCTCTGCGTCCGGATCTCGGCCAACGCTCCCCCCGTGGTGTGGGGGGACGTGGAGCGCCTCCGGAACGAAGTCCTCGGGAACCTGCTCAGCAACGCCGTCAAGTTCACCCCCTCGGGGGGGACGGTGACGGTTTCGGCTGCGGCCGACGGCCGCGGGCTTCGCGTCCGGGTCCGCGACACAGGTCCCGGCATCCCGGACGAGAAGACCGCGCTCGTCTTCGAGAAGTTCTACCAGGCGGACGGCCCGGCGCGCTCCCTGGGGGCGGGCCTCGGGCTGGCGATCGCCCGCGACATGATCGTCGCCCACGGCGGACAGATCGGCGTCGAGAGCGAGCCGGGGGGCGGGGCGACATTCTGGTTCACGATCCCGGTCCGCGCCGAGGACATCCCCGACGAGCCGGGGATCGTGTCGATCGATCGCGCGCGTCGCGCGGGGTAGCGGCACAAAGAGCCGAGCGACCTCGGGCGGGCGGGGAG
The DNA here is from genome assembly GCA_035687745.1 of Gemmatimonadota bacterium. Lineage (GTDB taxonomy): Bacteria > Gemmatimonadota > Gemmatimonadetes > JACCXV01 > JAHWKZ01 > DASRVA01. The sequence goes on along the minus strand of DASRVA010000029.1, from coordinate 11,035 downwards.
CCCGTCCGCCGGAGGCGGAACCCCGCCGGTGCAAAACCGATCCATTCGCCGCAGTCGCGTGGAGACGGGGCGGGAGGACCGACGGGCAACTTGACGCCTCCGGCGGACGGGCTCCCCGCCCACCCCACGCGACGGCCAGACCTGCCGCTACAGCCTGGCGTCGTGGGCGACGACGCGGTCGACCCACGCCTCGACCGCCGGGTGGTCGCCGTTCAGGGCGAGGTGGTCGGCGAAGAACCGCCACAGAGGACTCTGCTCCATGAACTTCGCCGGGGGGCGTGCGGGGAGCAGGTTGCACGCCAGGATAACGTCGTACATGGACATCGCTCCGCCCACCAGCCACGGGGCGGCCGCCAGCCGCCGGTCGAGCCGCTCCAGCGCCGCCACCAGCGTCGTCCGGGCGGCGGCGATCCGGCCGGTGTCGCGCTCCCGCTCTGGCTTCCGGATCTCGTCCTCGAGGCCGTACTGGATGGACAGGACCTCGGGGTTCAGCCGTGCCAGCAGGGCCTCGGCCGACCGTATGTCGCCCCGCGAGGGCGGCGTCAGGCTCGGCGCGTCCCGGTAGTTGGTCTCCAGGTAGTGGAGGATCGCCGCCGAGTCGCGCATGACGACCTCGCCGTCCAGGAGGATCGGCACGAGCGGCCACCCCGCCGCTTCGATCATGGGTCCGCGGTCAGCCGCCATCATCTCGCGGATCTCGTAGTCGAGGCCCTTCCAGCCTAGAGCCACCCGGACCTTGACGGAGTTCGGCGAGCGGTGGAATTCGAGGAGCGTGCGCATGGCCGGAACCTATCGGTCGCGCCCCCCGGGCGCACCGGGCCGTGGCAGGTCCCCGCGCGGGGCGCTAACATTCGGTCCCCAGGCCTTCGAGGTCCCTCACGACCCGCTCGCGAGAGGAGGCCATGCCCGAGCGCCGTTTCACCCTCACCCAGCACCTGCTCCACGAGGTCGAAGAGCACACCGAGGCGGGCGGCAAGGTGGCCGCGATCATCGCCGAGATCGCGACCGCGTGCAAGGAGATCCGGGCCCAGCTCGCGCAGGTCGGCCTGGGGCCGCTGGCCGGCATGCAGGGCGGGCTCAACGTCCAGGGCGAGGCCGTTCACAAGCTCGACTGGTTCGCAAACCAGGTCCTGAAGAGGCACTTCTCCGGGCTCGGTCTCCTGTGCTCTCTGGTCAGCGAGGAGATGGAGGACATCGAGCACCTGGAGGAGGACTGCCCGCGCTCGGACTACGTCCTCTGCTACGACCCCATGGACGGCTCGTCCAACCTCGACGTCGACGGCGCCGTCGGGACCATCTTCTCGCTGCGCCGCCGGGTCGAGGGCGCCGAACACGCGACACCACGCGAGGTTTTCCGCGCCGGCAGCGAGCAAGTCGCGGCCGGCTACGTGCTCTATGGGCCCCAGTGCATCCTCGTCTACGGGGTCGGGGGGAACGTCCACGGCTTCACGCTCGACACCGCCGTGGGCGAGTTCTTCCTGTCCAACCCGAACATCCGGATGCCCGAGCGGGGGAAGGAGTTCTCGGCCAACCTGGCGCGCCTGGAGAGCTGGGATCCCGGTTACCGCTCCTTCGTGGAGGACCACAGCCAGGGCGGTGACGGGCGGGCGTACTCGCTGCGCTACGTGGGCGCCCTGGTGGCCGACTTCCACCGGATCCTGCTCCGCGGCGGGGTGTTCTTCTATCCGGACGACGCCAAGAACCCGAACGGCAAGCTGCGTCTTCTCTATGAGGCCGCCCCGCTGGCCTTCCTGGCCGAAGCCGCCGGCGGAGCGGCGACCGACGGCCGGCATCCCATCCTCGAGATCGTCCCGGAGGAGCTGCACCAGCGGACCCCGCTCGTGATCGGCAGCCGGAGCGAGGTGCACGATATCCAGTCACGCATGACCCAGGCGGCGGAAGCCGTCATCGCATCGAAAGGAGCGACCGCATGACGCACCACGACCAAGCGACCCTGATGGAGGCTCCCGAGATCGGGACGCAGCGGGGCGGCCGCGTCGAGGAGATCCTCTCCTACTACCCGAGCGACAGCGCGGGGACGAAGGCCAACCTGCGCCGTCTCTTCAGCCAGGGACGGCTCGCCGGGATGGGACGGCTCGTGATCCTGCCGGTCGACCAGGGATTCGAACACGGGCCGCACCGCTCGTTCGCGGTCAACCCGCCGGCCTACGATCCCGAGTACCACCCGCGCTTCGCGCTGGCCACCGGGATGTCCGGCTACGCCGCTCCGCTCGGCTTCATCGAAGCGATCGCCGGGAACTATGCGGGCCACCTGCCGCTGATCCTCAAGGTCAACAACCACGACCTTCTGTACGATGAGGGCGATCCGATCCCGGCGGTAACAGGGTCGGTCGAGGCGGCGATGCGGCTCGGGTGCGTGGCGATCGGCTACACGATCTACCCGGGATCGGCCCACTGCAACGAGATGTACGAAAAGCTCCAGTTCCTGGCCGAGGAGGCGAAGTCGGCCGGGCTCGCGGTCGTGGTCTGGTCGTATCCGCGCGGGTCCGGGATCCCCGATTCCAAGGGCGAGACCGCCCTCGACGTGGTGGCCTACGCCGCCCAGCTCGCCTGCCAGATGGGAGCGCATATCGTGAAGGTCAAGCTCCCGTCCGATTACCTGTACCAGGACAAGGCGAAGAAGATCTACGAGGAGCTCGAGATCCCGCGCTCGAGCACGGCGGACCGCGTGCGGCACATCCTCCAGGCCGCCTTCGACGGCAAGCGGATCGTCATCTTCTCGGGCGGCTCGAAGACGAGCGAGGACGCCTTCTACGACGACATCCGCGGGATACGGGACGGCGGCGGCTACGGCTCGATCATCGGGCGCAACACCTTCCAGCGCCCGTGGGACGAGTCGCAGGAGTTCATCGGCACCGTCATCGACATCTACCGGGGGGAGGCCTAGACTTTTTTGGAGCCCGATCGCAAGATCGGGAGGTACAGCAACACGAAAGGGGGTACAGGGATGAAGAACCGAAGCGTGGCCGGGCTGGCCACAGCACTCCTGCTGGCCGCCGCACCGGCGCTGGCCCAGGAGTACGAGAAGAAGGCCGAGGAGGCCGCTACCGCGACCGCCGAGGCGACGCACGTCATCGTGGAGCCCGGCGAGATCGACTGGCAGCCCGCCGCGGTCCTGCCGGCAGGGGCGATGATGGCGGTCCTGGCTGGGGATCTCGCCAAGGAGGGACCGTTCGTCTTCCGCATCAAGGTCCCCGACGGATTCGAGATGCCTCCTCACTTCCACCCGGGGCTCGAGAACGTGACCGTGATCTCGGGAACGCTCGGGATCGGGATGGGCGAGTCGTTCGACGTCTCGGCGCTGCGCGACCTGGGCGCCGGCGCGTTGGTCGTGATCCCCCCGGAAAGCCCGCACTTCGTGCGGTCCAAGGGCGAGACCGAGGTCCAGGTCCATGGGATCGGCCCCTGGGGGTTGACCTATGTGAACCCCGCGGACGATCCACGTACCGCCACCGACGAGGGTGCCGTCATCCAGGAGTGAGGTCTCGAGGCACGAAAACCTCTTGCACGAGGGCCGGGGCGGATGTCCCGGCCCTCGTCGCTCGTCGACCTGAACTCGGTCGGGCTCTCACGCGCCGCGAGCTGGAGAGCGGACGTCTCGGCGACCGCCGTCCTTCCGGCGGTCCTGTTCTCGGGCGTGTTGGGACCCTTCTTCGGCCTGAGGCCCGCCAACCGGGCGGCACGGCTCGACCCGATCGTCGCGCCTCAAGTACGAGCAAGAATCTATAACCAGATGGACGAAGCTCGAACCTCGTTCCTGATCCCGGCGTGGGATAAGACCACCTTCGCGGAGGATTACAAAAATGCCGAAGGAGTCGCGCGTGAGTTCATAAAGGTTGCCGATCGGGCTTGCCGAATCGCCCAGTTCCTTCAGCAGGCTCCAATCGCCGGTCCGACGGTAGGGTGGTATACGCTTTGGGCGAAGCATTTCCACATGATTCGCGCAGTCCGCGTCGCATTCGTGGGGAACTCCTCGTTCCTCCTCGATCTTCTTGACCGACCGCTCTTTGAGCTCTTTCTTCAAGTCTCGACGATCGGTAACCCTCGGTGGCGTGGTGGAGATCCGGAGTCCACCGATTTCAACGACATCGCTCCAGATGAGTCAGCTGAAGACCTTCGCGATCGACTCGCCGGCTACTGCGCTTGGTGTCTTGAGCGGGACCTTAGTTCACTCGAGGGTCGTCTCGAACCCGAAACGCTTTCTTCGGTGTTCGACTACCAGTGGCAGCGCAACTTTGCTCGTTCAGTGGGCACCGAGCAGGAGCGATACGAACGGGAGTTCGGCGGGATCGAGATCGTTGGCAATGCGGAGGCTAAGCTGGACCGAAAACAGTTTGAGCAACGACTGGGACAGCAACGGTACGAGATCGATCGACTCATCGCCGACCTGGATCTTTCCGAGTGGACTCACCGAATTCGTGAGCAGAAAGGGAAGCGCCCTTCAATCCACTTCCCTGAGCTCTTCGGAGCATTCCAGCAGCAGAAAGCGACGAGCATGAAGACCACCGTGGGCATGATGGGAATGCCATGGGCATACTGGGGATACAGCGAGCAGTCAGCGCTCCTTCACCAATCATCTCTTCTCCAGTTCGTTCATTTTTCGGATGGCGGAGTCATCGAACCTCGCAATCCCGTCAGGAATGCTTTTGAGAAGCACGCCTTGGGTACTACGAGACGGATCAAGCTCGGGCTCGCATTAATGGAGAATGTCTGGAAGAGGGCTTTCCCGGGGAGCCCTAGTCGTAGTGAGTCCACATCCGCAGGACCTTGACCGTCCGTTCGGCCTCGAGGACCTGATAGACCAAACGATGCTGCACGTTGATGCGTCTCGAATGCGCTCCCGAAAGGTCTCCGAGAAGCTTCTCGAAGGGGGGCGGGCTCCGGAAGGGGTCTTCGCGGAGAACACCCAGCAGGTACTCCGCCTTGGGGCGCAGACCGGCGGAGCTGAGCTTCTTTGCGTCCTTGCGTGCCTGGCGGGTGAAGACGACCCGCCATGGGGTCACCAGTCGAGCTCCTCGACAGAGTCCTCCAGGCTCTCCGCCATACCTTCCAGGATCGACTCGCGCATGCCCGGAATGGAAAGCAGGTAGAGCGTCTCCTGGATGGAGCGCCAGTCCGCTTCCGAGAGCAGCACGGCGCTCCCCCGCTTGCCGGTGATCTGAACGGGCTCGCTCGTGACCGTCACCTCGTCGAGGAGGCGGTAGAGAAGGCGGCGCGCCTCGGTGGCCGAGATCATCTTCACGGATTAAGCGTACGGTATTCCGTACGCTCTGTCAAGAGGCGCAGGCCACCCGGGGACTTCTTGCGGTCGGCACGACCCTGAATTTAGTCTTGAGCGTTTACTCAACTGAAGGACGGCCCGGTTTTCTCTATGCCCGCCGACACTCGCGACCGCTTGATCGAAGCCGCCATGCGCCTCTTTTGGAAGAAGGGGTATCAGTCGACCAGCGTGACCGACATCCTGGCGGCGGCCGGTGCCAACAGCGGGAGCCTCTATCACTTCTTCCCGACCAAGCAGAACGTGTTGCTGGCGGTGCTCTGTACACGGAGGTGAAGATGTCCGCCAAGCCGATGATCCTGGCGCTCCTCGTGGGAACCCTGCTCCAGGTGGCGATGGTCGTGATCGGCCACGCCACCGTCGCGGTGGCGTCGCTGTTCGCCCCCCTCGGGATGGCGATCTCCCTGATCGCGGGCTTTCTCTATGGCCGGTGGGCGCGGACGTCGCGTGGGCGCGCCGCCCTCGGCGGCGCGATCGTGGGCGGCCTGTGCGCGGTGATCGGGATCGCCGTCTCGTACTACCTGGGTGACGTGCCGGCCTCGATCTTCTTCCTGGGCACGCTGAGCTCGGCGTTCACCGGCGCGATCGGCGGACTGGTCGGGCAGGTGGTCGGCGGGCGGACGTCCGCGAGCGTGTGACGGCGGGCGGTCGCCGCCCGTGCAGCGCTAAAGCAGGTGGACGGCGACCAGGCTCAGCAGCCAGGCGCAGACGAGCCCGCCGTAGGTCCCGATCACGTAGCCGACCACCGCCATCAGCACGCCGACCGGGGCCATCGCGGGGTGGTACACGCTGGCCACGACGGGGGCGCTCGCCGCCCCCCCGACGTTGGCCATCGACCCGGTGGCCAGGAAGAAGAGAGGGGCCCGGATCCATCGAGCCACCATTAGTAACAGCACGGCGTGGACGACGATCCAGAGCGCCCCGGCGGCCAGGAAGAGCGGCGCCTCCGCGATCGCCTTGAGGTCGCCGCGGGCCCCGATCGCCGTGACGAGCAGGTAGAGGGCGACGGTCCCCACCCGGGAAGCCCCCGCCGCCTCCAGACGGCTCACCGGGCTGAAGGAGAGCGCGAGGCTGATCGTGGTCACCAGGACCACCGCCCAGGTCGTGTGGCTGATGATCTGGGGATCGCCCAGCTCGGGCAGCCGCTCACCGGCCACCCGGCACAGGTAGGCCCCCGCGAACCCGATGGCCAGGATCATCGCCAGGTCCCGGACCGTCATCGATCGACGGGTCTCCTCGTCCTTGATCGCCAGCGCCGCGTTCGTCTCCTCGATCAGCCGGGTGTCGGCCCTGTTCCAGCGGTCGAAACGCGCCTGGTAGGCGGAGAGGAAGAGGAGGACCCCCATCCAGCCGTACCCGACCAGCGTGTCGACGACGATGATCGGGCCCAGCATCGCGTCCGACGTCCCCACCGACTCGGCGACCGCCACGAGCTGGGCCGATCCGCCGATCCACGAGCCCGACAGGGCCGCCAGCCCCTGCCACGCGTCCGGCGGCAGCCAGCGGCCGAAGACCGCCAGGGCCAGCGGCCCTCCGAGAATGATCCCCACGGTCCCGGTCAGCATCATGATCAGGGCCGGCCGGCCGAGCTTCAGGACCGCCGGCAGGTCCACCGTCACCATGAGGAGGACGAGGGCCACGAGCAGCAGATAGCGCACGATCCAGTCGTACGCCGCCGACTCGACCGGGATGATCCCCAGGGTGGTGGAGAGCATCGGCAGGAAGTACGCCCACAGAATGGCCGGGGTGAACTCGAACAGCCTTCCGAGGGGCTTGAGCCCCGATAGCCAGTAGACGACCCCCAGGAGCGCCGCCAGGTAGACGAAGACCCCGGACGGATCGGCGATCCAGGCGCCGTCCTGGACGCCAGGCTGCGTCATCCCGGGAACTCCGGCGTCGGGACCGCCCCTCCGGGGCCGTAGCACAGGATCTGGGCCAGCACCCACCCGAGCAGGGCGAAGACCCCGAGCCCGGCCAGCGCCAGCAGGACGCCGCAGTTGACGAAACGGGGCGGACCGCGCTCGGCCCCCCCGTTCGGCTTCACGCCGGGCGTCGGAGCTGAGTCCCTCCCGGCTTCCTCCGCCGCCGGCCGGTCAGGACATGGTCCACGTCCAGCCCGGTGGCGTCCGAAAGGTTGGCCAGGAACCAGAACGAGCGGGGGATACGGCCGCTCTCGTAACGACTGATCATCTGCTGGGTGTAGCCGGTCAGCTCGGCCAGCTGGGCCTGGGTGAGATCCCCTCGGGCTGCACGCAGCCGGTGGGCCATGGCGACGCGGAAATCCGCGAACTTGCTCTCCATGCGGAGACCTCCTTCGAGAGGCGACAACCTAACACCAATGGAGTCGAGCGGGCGCTCCTACCGCCCGCCGGCGGGCGCACTCTAGATTTCCCGTCGGATGAGCGACGCCCGCGACCTCGTCGAGCGCCTCGCGACCGGACTCCAGCCCCTGGAGACCGGCGCCGCTCGCGCCTGGTGGGACGCCGCCGTCACCGGCGACGCGGGCGCCTACCGGAGAGTCGAGACGTTCCGGAACCGGATCGACCGGCTGTACGCCGCGCAGGGAGTTTTCGACGCGCTCTCCCGGGCCCGCGAGGCGGACCTGGACGATCCGGTCCTCGCGCGGCGGGTCGAGCTCTTCTACCTGGAGGCCCTCCCGCGGCAGGTCGATACCGGGTTGAGCCGGAGCATCAACCGACTCGCGGCCGAGGCCGAGCGGGACTTCGCGACCTTCCGGCCGACCTTCCGGGGCCGTCGCGTATCGGCCAATGACCTGGACCGGGTGCTCCGCGAGGAGCGGGACGAAGCCCTGCGTCGCGAGGCGTGGGAGGCGCTGAAGAGCGTGGGTCCCGTCGTGGCCGACCGGCTCCGCGAGCTGGTCGACCTCCGGAACCGGGCCGCCGAGCGGGTCGGCTTCCCGGATTTCTATCGCATGCGGCTGGCCCTCCAGGAGCAGGACGCCGACCGGCTGGACCAGCTCCTCGACGTTCTCGAGGGAAGATCGCGACCCTCGTACCAGAAGACCAAGCGGACGATCGACGAGACCCTGTCGGCGCGTTACGAACGAGCCGTCGGGGAGCTCGAGCCGTGGCACTACGCGGACCAGTTCTTCCAGGATGTTCCGGCCGTCTTCGGGGCCGACCTCGACGACGTCTATGCCAGGGTCGACCTGACCGCCGTGGCCGAGCGGTTCTTCGCCGGGATCGGCCTCCCGGTCGACGACGTCCTGGCGAGGTCGAGCCTGCACGAGGCCGAGGGCAAGGACCCCCACGCCTTCGCCACCGACATCGACCGTGAGGGGGACGTTCGGATCCTGCTCAACCTGCGAAGCAACGAGCGGTGGATGGGGACGACGCTCCACGAGCTCGGCCACGCCGTCTACGACCTCGGCATCGACCCCGCGCTCCCCTGGGATCTTCGGCGACCGGCCCACACGCTGGTCACCGAGGCGATCGCCATGCTGTTCGGCAGGCTCTCCCGGAGCCCCGCGTGGATGCGCGATCTGGGGGTGGTCGACGACGGAGGCGCGGCGCGCCTGGACGGTCCGACCGCCGCCGAGGCCCGGGCCACCATGCAGGTCGTGGTCCGGTGGATCCTGGTCATGGCCCATTTCGAGCGCCGCCTTTACTCCGACCCGGAGCGGGACCTGAACGCCCTCTGGTGGGACCTGGTGGAGCGGTTCCAGGAGATCCCGAGACCGGAGCGCCCCGAGGGCGCGGCCGATTACGCGGCCAAGATCCACGTGGTCGTGGCACCGGTTTACTACCACAACTACCTGCTCGGGGAGTGCCTGGCCTCGCAGATCGACCGCCGCCTCAAGGACGAGGTGCTGGACGGGGCCTCGAGCTATGCGGGCCGTCCGGAGGTCGGCATGTGGCTCGGCGACCGGATCTTCCAGCCCGGAGCGGCCCTCCACTACGACGACCTGGCGGCCGCGGCCACCGGAAGCCAGGTCGGGCCAGAGGCGTTCGCCGGACAGTTCCTCTAGCGTATCCCCGATCAGGAGGCGGGGCCTACGGCAGGATCGCCCGTCCGATCGTCCCCATGTCCGTCCCGAACCAGATCGCGCGCTCGCGGGCATGGTAGTACATGTGCCGGACCGTGCCCCCGCCGCTCGGGATCTCCGCGCTCCAGGCGAACTCCTCGGTCTCGGGATCGAACCCGATCAGACGGTTGGGGGAAGGCCCCGACTCCACGAACCAGGGGCGCCCCCGCTCGTCCATCGCCATCCCGTAGGGCCGGGCGGCCTGGCCCCCCGGGGTCCGCCACTCGCGGATCTCCCCCGCTGGGTCGATCCGGCCCAAGTACCCCTCGGCGAAATCGACGTACCAGACGTTTCCCGAGCCGTCGATCTCCAGCCGGCGGGGACGCGTCCCGGCGCGCGGCAGCACGATCTCCTCGATCGCCATCGTCGCCGGATCGATGCGCGCGATCCTGTTGACGCCGAACTCGGTGAACCACGGCCGGCCGCTCCCGTCGACCACGATCCCGTAGGGACGGGCCTCGGGCGTCGGGACTTCGGCGATCCTGATCTCGCGGGTCTCCGTGTCCAGATGGCCGACGCGGTTACCGCCCTGCACCGTGAACCAGATGTCGCCGTCGCCGTCGAAGACCAGGGTGTGCGGATCCTCGGCCGCCGGATCGGGCATCGGGAGCTTGTCGATCGCGCCCGTGGCGGGATCGAGACGGCCGATGTGGGCGGCCCGGTTCCCGGCGTACCACACGATCCCGTCCGGCCCGACGATCAGGTTGTGCGGCCCCGCGCCGGGATCGAGGTCGAAGCGCGCGAACTCGCCGTCCGCGGGATTCAGGACACCCACGTAATCGCCCTGCTGGCCGACGAACCACACCCGGCCGTCCGGCGCCGCGTACGGGTCGCGCGGGCGGGTCTGAGGCCACGGCACCGTCCACTCGCGGATCTCGACCTCGGCCGCGGGGGCGGAAACCGCGGTCTTCGGCACACCCGTGTCAGCCGACGGCTCCGCGTGGCCGGGCGTCGAGCCCTCCCCGCACCCCGTCACCGAAACGGCCGTCGTCACGGCCGCCAAGACCCAGCCTCTCGTCGAGTTCGTCATCGCTTCTCCTTCCGTACCTTCCAAAGGTTCTCGGCCGGCCACCGACGGGCCCATTCCCGACTCCAGCCTTCGTAGGACGTCGTCGCGTTCGCGGCGGGCTTGAGCTCGATCAGCGCCTCGACCGCCAGCCCGTTGTCCCGGAACAGACCGATCCACTCTCCGTACCCCGGATGGTACTCGACGTGCGCCTCCGAATCGTGGCGCCCGGGGCCGAAGTAGTCGCGCCGGAGCGCGGTCACCTGGGTCCCCCGTCCGTCGCTCGTGCAGACGTGGGAGAACGGGCTCTCGTGGCAGAACGCCAGCACACCGCCCGGACGGAGGAGGCGCGCGCACTCGGGAACCGTGCGGCGCGGATCGGCGAAGGACATCGCCCCGTGGTCGCAGAAGACGACATCGAAGGCGGCGTCGGCGAGCGGCACGTCCTCGGCGCTGGCCTGGACGAGTGGGACTCGCACGCCGGCGCGGCGCACCAGGCGCCGGGCGTGATCGAGCTGATGCCCGGAGTTGTCCAGGCCGACCGGGCGTCCGCCGGCACGGGCCAGGGCGATCGACCACTGGGCGGCGCCGCAGCCGAGCTCGAGCAGGTCCCGGCCACGGGGATCGCCGAGGACCTTGAGCCGGCTCTCCGGGATCCTCCACACTCCCCACGCCGGGCGGACGG
>DASRVA010000028.1:0-8311 GCA_035687745.1 Gemmatimonadota bacterium | reverse complement strand
CGCCGCCGCCCGCTCGAGCGCGGCCACCGTGCCCCGCCCCGTGTTGCCGGCCACGATCACGGCGTTCCGGACGAGCCCGCGACGCCGCGTCCGCTCGGTCGCTGTCTCCCCGAAGCGGCGGTCGAACTCCTGGTCGGTCAGCTCGAGGAGCTCGTCGAGGTCCTCCGGCCACCCGTCCGCTCGCGGCAGGAGCCGCGGCTCGTCGGCGTCCGGCGCGTCACGGTTCCACGGGCAGACCGTCTGGCAGACGTCGCAGCCCAGCAGCCACTCGCCCATGGCCGCCTCCTGGGCCGGCTCGAGCTCGCCGCGGTGCTCGATCGTCCAGTAGCTGATGCACCGCCGCGCGTCTAGCAGGTACGGCTCGACGAGAGCGCCTGTCGGGCAGGCGTCCAGGCACCGCGTGCAGGTCCCGCAGTGGTCCGTGCCGGGGAGGTCCGGCTCGAGCTCGGCCTTGACGAGGAGCTCGCCGAGAAAGAGGAAGGAGCCCAGGCGTTTGTTGAGGAGAAGCGTGTTCTTGCCGCGCCACCCGAGCCCGGCCCGCTCGGCCCAGTAGCGGTCCATGACCGGAGCCGAGTCCACGAACGCGCGGCCGTCGAAGGCCGGGTCCAGCCGGCGGCCGTGGTCCAGGAGCGCGCGCAGCTTGTCCTGGAGGACCCGGTGGTAATCCTTGCCGATCGCGTACCGGGCCACCCGGGTGCCCTCGGGTCCCTGTGCCCCGGCGGAGCCGTAGACGAGCCCGACGCAGACCACCGAGCGGCACCCCGGCACGAGCTTCCGTGGATCCACCCGCTTCTCGAAATGACGCGCCATCCACGTCATCGTTCCGTGATGGCCCCGGTCGAGCCACTCGGCCAGGCGCGGCGCCTCGGCGACGGCTTCGGCCCGGGCCACCCCGACCAGGGCGAACCCCAGCCGGCCGGCCTCGTCCTTGACGCGCGCGGTCAGGTCCGCGGCGTTCAACCCCGCCCGCCGGTCGCCGGGCTTCCGTTCTCCACCAGCGCCGCCTTCACGCGCTCGGCGAGCGCGGCCGAGAATCCCGGAACCTTGGCGATCTCGTCGATCGAGGTCTCGCGGATCCGCTCGACCGAGCGGAAGTGGTGGAGGAGCGCGGCCCGCCGCTTGGGCCCGATTCCGGGCACCGAGTCCAGCTCCGAGCCCACGACGCGCCTGCCGTGGAGCTTTCTGTGGTACGACACCGCGAACCGGTGCGCCTCGTTCCGCACGTGCTGGACCACCTGGAGCGCTTTCGATCGGCGCGCCAGCCAGATCGGCTGCGACCGCCCCGGCAGGTAGATCTCCTCCTCGCGCTTGGCGAGCCCGATCGTGTCGACGTCCTCGAGGACGCCGAGGTCCTCCAGGACCTGTCGCGCCGCCCCGAGCTGCCCCTTGCCGCCGTCGATTACCAGCAGGTCCGGCAGCGGCTCCCCATGGTCCAGGAGTCCCTTGAACCACCGCTCGACGACCTCGGCCATCATCGCGAAGTCGTTCTGCCCTTCCGCGTACTTGATTCGGAAGTGGCGGTAGCCGGCCTTCCGCGGCGCTCCGTTGGCAAACGTCACGACCGACCCCACGCTGTCCTCGCCGTGGATGGTCGAGATGTCCACGCACGCGATCCGGCGCGGGAGCCGGGCCAGACCGAGCGACTCCTTGAGCTCGACGATGGCGTCGGAGGCGCGCTGGATCTGGTCCTCCGCGCGGAGCCGCCGCTCCTCGAGCTGGTAGAGAGCGTTCCGCTCGGCGAGCTTGACCTGCCTGACCTTGTCGCCACGCTGCGGGACATGGAGGCGCACCGGGCGTCCGGCCGCCTGCCGAAGCGCCTCTTCGATCAGCGCGCGGTCGTCGAAGTCGAACGGCAGCAGCAGCTCGGGCGGAAACGTCTCCGAGCGCAGGTAGTAGCGGGTCAGGAACAGCGACAGGACCTCGCCGTCAGTGGCTCCATCCACGTTGCCCAGCACGTGGTGCTCCTTGCCGAGCAGCCGACCTTCGCGAATCCGGAGGATGATCCCGCACGCCTCGTCCCCGAGCCGCGCCATCGCGACCACGTCGCGATCGTCCCCGGCGAGGCTCGTCATCCGCTGACCCTCGCGGATCTCCTCGAGCTGGTCGATCTGACGCTTGTACTGGGCCGCCCGCTCGAACTGGAGCCGTCCGGCGGCGGATTCCATGCGCCGCTCGAGCATCCGCGTCGCCGCCCGCGTGTCCCCCTCGAGGAAGCGCACCACCTCGTCGATCATCGCCCGGTACTCCGCCTGCGAGACGTACTCGACGCAAGGCGCCTCGCAGCGATGGATGTGGTAGTCCAGGCACGCCCGGCGCGGCGCCTCGCGCAGCAGGTCGTACCGGCAGGAGCGGACCGGGAACAGATCCTTGATCAAGGCCAGGTTCCGCCTGAGGAGCTTGACGTGCGCGTACGGGCCGAAGTAGCGGGCCCCGTCGTCCGCCACCCGGCGCGTGACGTAGACGCGCGGGAAATCCTCCTGGAGCGTGACCTTGATCCAGGGATACGACTTGTCGTCCCTGAGAACGATGTTGAAGCGCGGGTCGTGCTCCTTGATGAGGTTGGACTCGAGGAGAAGCGCCTCGACCTCGTTGTCGGTGACCAGGTAGTCGAGATCGATCGCATGCCCCATCAGCACGGCGGTCTTGTGGGGCAGGGCGGCCCCGTCCTGGAGGTAGGACCGGACCCGCGACCGCAGGTCCGCCGCCTTGCCCACGTACAGGATCTCGCCGTCCGCCCCCTTGAGGAGGTAGACCCCCGGCTTCCTTGGCAGCCGGGCCACCTTTTCCTTGAGCGCGCTCACAGCTTCCAAGCTACGGCGACGGGAAGTGCGCCGCATGCGTCGGCGGCCGCCGTAACGCCTCAGCCGCGGAGCCCGAGCCTCCGGGTCAGGCGTCCCGTCTCCCGACCCCGAGGGCCCGCGCCACGGCGAAGTAGGCCACAGCGACACCGGCGTACACGGCTGCCGTCCAGCCGATCCGGGTGCCGAGCCCCCACCCCTCCCACCGGCCGAGGAGCCAGAGATAAGGGAAGACGCCGGCCAGGCCGGCGAGCGCCGCGGCGAGCCCCATCCGCCGAGCACGGGAGCGGGCGGTGGGGGTCAGGATCGATCCCAGTCGGCGGCGCAGGGCCCGCGCCAGGAGGACCGCGCTCAAGGCGGCCGCCAGCGCGGTCGCGAGCGCGATCCCCGGCGTTCCCAGGATCCATGCCAGCGTGACCCCGAGGACGACGTTGACGCCGAGCGAGACGACGCCGATCCGGACCGGCGTCCGGGTGTCGTGGAAGGCGTAGAACGCGGTCGCCAGGAGCCGCGCCGAGCCGTAGGCCAGGAGCCCGGCCGCGTAGGCCGCCAGGACCCACGTCACCGCGCTCGTGTCGGCCGCCTGGAACCGGCCCCGCTCGAAGAGCAGGCTGACCGCGGGCCGGCCGAAGGCGACCAGCCCGACCGTCGACGGGAGGATCAGAAACGCCATCCGCTGCCACGATCGGGAGAGCTCGTCCCGGAGGGCCTCCGGCGGGGGCCCTTCGCCGTCCCCCGGCGCCGCAGCCTCGTGGGCGAGAGCGGGCAGCGCCACCTGGGCCACCGCCACGCCGAAGAGGCTCAAGGGCAGCGTGTAGATCCGCTGGGCGTAGGCCAGCGTCGCTACGCTGGCGTCGCCCAGGAAGGTCGCGATCTGGACGTCCACGAGGCTCGAGATCTGGGCCACGCCGGTCCCGAGCATCATCGGCAGGAAGAGCGCGACCACGCGCCGGACGGCGGGGTCCTTCCACCCCGCCGCGGGCGTCAGCGTCCCCAGCGTGGCGCGGGTCGCGGCGAGCTCGACCAACGCCTGGAGCACGCTCCCCGCAACGACCCCCCAGGCGAGCACGTAGACCGGCTCCATCCCGGTCCGACCGACGAAGGCGATCAGTGCGCCGGCCGAGGCGACGGACCAGAAGACCGGTGCGACGTTGGGCCAGAAGAAGCGGCCGTGGGCGTGGAGGACCCCCATGCACCAGGCCCCCACGACGAGGAACGCAACGGTCGGGAAGAGCACCACGATCAGCCGCTCGACGAGGAGCCGGAGTCCCGGGTCGAAACCCGGCGCCACGAGCCAGGAGAGAGGTCGCGCCAGCGCCATCCCGGTCAGCGTCACCACGCCCACCACGACGAGGAGAAGCCCGAGGACGCTCCGCGCCACCCGCCGGGCCTCGTCCGGATCGCCGCTCCGCATGCCGCGCGCGAGCACCGGGATCAGGGATGCCGAAAGATTCCCCTCCCCGAGGAGGACCCGCACGAGGTTGGGCACCTTGTAGGCCGCCACGAACGCCGAGTACGCCGCCGCGCGACCGAAGTAGAAGGCGACCACCTGCTCGCGGACGAGCCCGAAGATCCGGCTCGCGCCGATCCCGAGCATGACGGTCAGGGTCGCGCGACCGGTCCCGGCCGTTCGGCCGGCGGTTTTGGTTTCAGCTCGCATGGAGATGCAGGATTTTTCCAGACTCGGTGCGCGCGGGCGCCTCACGCTCCAGCACGACCATCCCACTCTTTCTCCATTGCAGCTCCATCAAGCGCTCGCCGCTGTCGCCGCCACCGATCGCGTCGAGGAAGGCATCCACCACTTCGCGGTCATTGAGAGGCCCCACGCGGGGGTGAACGCGTAGCCGCAGCTGGGGACGCCCCGCAGGACCATTCGCCCGCTCCAGGAGCTGATAGTCGGTCGGCTTGCCCCCGAAACGGGTTGGGAGCGTTTCCTCGAGCACTCGAATCACATCCACGTCGAGGAAGGTCATGCCGCCCGCGGTCAGCTTCTCATAGCTTCGGATCCGCTGGACATGGAGCGGCCATCCGAACCGCTCCATGGGACAGCCGCACGCTCGCCTGGACAAGCGGGCCCGATCCCCGAGGGAAACATTGAGCAGTAGGACCGGCGCCGAATCGAGAAGCGAGGTGAGGAGAAGGGTCCCCGCAGGGATCCGGTCAGCGTCGGACTCCTCCGCCTGGACGAGCGCGTGCCTGTCGTGGAAGAAGTGCTGGTCGTCGGACGCCTCGGGCGACCGGCATGCAAAGGCGATGATGTCCGTCTCCGTCGCCCCGAACCGGGGCAGAGGTACGGCTCCGGCGTCCTCGACCGCCCGTCGCCGGGCCACCGTGGTGGGCTCCCCGCCCATCGTGAAGCGGGCCCCGGTGACGTCCACGCCGACGGATCGCGCGGCTTCGCAGACAAATACGGCCGTGCTTGCGAAGCCCCAAACGTGGGGGATCCCTCCGGCATCCAGGACACCGCGGATCCAGCGCACGACCGGCTCCGGATCCTCCAAGGTCGCCAGCGTGGGTCCCGGGAGTCGGACGCCAGCCATCCGCCCGGCCAGACGCATCGCCAGACCCCCGACTCTGTAACGGGAGTGCAGGCCCCGCTCGTCGACGCTCACCGGGGTGAACCAACGTGCCGGAGGCACACCGCCTTTGGCGAGCTCGAGCGTGTTGGTGACCGAGGTCCCTCCAGGAACGCCCCAGTGCGCGTGGACCCAGCCGCCACCGCCATGTGCTTCCAAACCCAGGTGGGTATTGACGGCATGATCACGGATGAACGCCGAATCGATCGGAACCGCCGTCGCATGTCCGCGTGAGCCGCTACTCCTCGAAACCCCGTGCACGACGGCGTCCGGGCGGATCAGCTCGCAGGGCCCGATTCGGAAGGCGAGGCTGCCACGGCATACCGGAACCCGTCCTTTGAACTCGTCGCAGGTCAGGTAGACGCCCGACCGAAGCAGGACCGAGAGTGCGCCCTCGAGCCCTTCCGCTTCCAGCAGACGTGACACCTCTGTCCGATCGTACCCCGCATGGGCGAACAGCCGCGCGTACGGATGGGCGGGTCGAGTGAAGACCCATCGATCGAGTTGCTGCAGGAAGCGGGACTCCCGATTCGCGAGCCGGGAGGCCAGCTCCGCTCGGCACTGCTCCGGCGAGAGTGGGATGCGCAAGTACCCGGGCAGGCTCCACAGGACGCGCGCCCCGAAGCGCAACTCCTTCGCCACCTTGCGAGCCGTGTCGCCCGGCCCGTCTGCGAGGGTCTTCATGGCGTCAACGTAATGCGGGCGCCGGCGACGGTCCGTTCGTTGCTGTCCCGGAGGCCGTTCTCTAGGTTTCGACTTTCGATGACATCACGCTCCTCCACGCCGTCACCGGGCGTCGCTCACGCCGCCGACGATCACGCCGCCGACGATGGGATCGCGGAGGCGACCACGCTTGCCCGGACGCACCACGAGAACTTCCCCGTGCTCGCCCCCTTTCTCGGCAGCCGGCGGGACGAGCTGGCGCTTGTCTACGCCTTCTGCCGGACGACCGACGACCTGGGGGACGAGCTGCCGGGCGACCGGCTGGCCGCGCTCGATGGCTGGGAATCCATGATCCGCCGGGCGCTGGCGGGCGATCCTCCGGCAGACCCGCCCATCATGGCTCCGCTGGCCGAGCTCGCTCGCCGTCGGGCCCTACCGGAGAGTCTCTTCCTGCGTCTGCTCGAAGCCAACCGGCGGGACCAGCGTGTCCACCGCTATCCGGACCAGGCGGCCCTCCTCGAGTACTGCGAGCACAGCGCGACGCCGGTCGGCCGTATGGTGCTCGGGGTGATCGGGTCGGGAGGGGATCATGCCGAGCTCGCCGACGCCACCTGCATCGGCCTTCAGCTCGCCAACTTCTGGCAGGACGTCCGCCGCGACTGGGCGCAGGGGCGCTGCTACCTGCCGCTCGACCGATGCCGCCACCACGGCGTGGATCCCGAACTCGAGCTGGGCCGCGACTCGGCCTCGCCCCCGCTCCGCGCCCTCCTGGCCGAGCGGGTCGAGGACGCCCGGTCGTGGCTCGAGCGGGGTTGGCCGCTGGCCGACCACCTCCCCGTCCGGTGGCGGGCGCTCGTCCGCGCCTTCAGCCGCGGAGGGTGGGCGGTCTGCGACGCTCTCGAGGCCGGCGGCTTCGACCCGCTCCGATCCCGGCCCGAGATCTCCCGAAGGACGCGGCGCTGGATCCTCCTTCACGAGCTGGCGCGCTCGCCCCGGAAGGGCGTCGCCCTCGGACGCCGGTGAGCGGGGCTGACGCCGTCGAGGCCGGCTACGCGCGGTGCCTGGCCGAGACCCGCCGGCGGGCGGCCAACTTCGGTCTCGGGATCCGCCTTCTCCCGCGCGAGCGTCGGCGCGCCCTCTCCGCGGTCTACTGGTTCAGCCAGCGGGCCGACGACGCCGCCGACGGCGACGGCCCGCCGGGCGAACGCCGCTTCCGCCTCGAGACGGTCCGCACCGAGCTCGATCGGACGCTGGCCGGCGATCCCCCATCGTCGTCCTGGGCCGCGCTCGCGGACGCGAGCTCGCGGTTCCGGATCGCGCACGGTCTCTATCGGGAGCTCCTCGACGGCGTGGGCCGGGACCTGGATCCCTCCCCCTACCCGGACTGGGGGGCCACGCTGGCCTACTGCTACGGGGTGGCCGGCACGGTGGGGCTGATCTCGCTCCCCATCTTCGGCGTGGACGAAGCGGACGGAGAGAACGCGCGACGGGACGCGATCGACCTCGGGGCCGCCCTCCAGATCACCAACATCCTGCGCGACCTGAGGGAGGACGCCCGCCGGGGAAGGTGGTACCTGCCGCTCGACCTGAGCGACCGGTACGGCGTCCACCCCGAGGGTGTCGCGGCCGGAAGGCCCGGGCCGGGATTCGAGGCCCTCGTTCTGGCTGCCGCAGAGACGGCGCGCCCCCTCTACGGGGCGGCGCGCCGCCTCTCGGCCCGCCTTCCCCGCTCGACCCGCGCGTGCCCCGTGTCGCTGGCGGCCGTCTACCGCGGGCTCCTCGAGCGGATCGCCGCGGACCCGGCGGCCGTCCTTCGCGAGCGGGTGCGGGTCCCGGGCCCCGCCAAGGCCGCCCGGGCCTTCGGGGCGAGCCTGATCGCGCTCGCACGATGAGCGTCGGCCTCTCGAGCGTCGTGGTCGGCGGCGGCCTGGCGGGGATGGCGGCCGCCTTCGCGCTCCGGGAGCGCGGAGAGGCGGTCGTCCTTCTCGAGCGCCGGCCCTTCCTCGGCGGACGGGTCTTCTCCTTCGAGGACCCGGAGACGGGAGCGGTGATCGACAACGGACAGCACGTGCTGGTCGGAGCGTGCAACCGGCTGCGCGTGTTCCTCGACCGGGTCGGGTCGCGGGGCGCCTTTCGGCGACAGCGCCGCCTGTGCCTGCCGATCCTGGACGGCCGCGGTCGCCGGGCCGACCTGGCCGCTGCCCCGCTGCCGCCTCCCTTTCACCTCGCGGCCGCCCTCCTCCGCTACCGGCACCTCAGCCCGGCCGAGCGGCG
>DASRVA010000027.1:0-7090 GCA_035687745.1 Gemmatimonadota bacterium | reverse complement strand
TGGCCCCGGCGGCCGCGACCCGGGCCGCGCAGCCGCGGCGGCCATGGGCGGTCGGCCTCTCCGCGCTCGTGCCCGGGCTGGGATCCCTGGCCCTGGGCCGGGTCACTCCCGGGGCCTGGATCCTGGCCGGCTGGGCGATCGCCATCGTCACGCTCGCGACCTCGCGCGCGGACGTGGCGCGGACGCTCGATCAGGGACGCTTCGAGGACTCGTTGGCGCTGGCGACGCTCGCCATCACCGTCGTCGGGCTCTGGGTCTGGGGGATCCTCGACGTCGCCGTCACCGCGACCCGTCCGGTTCGCCGCGTCGGGGTCAGCCAGTGGCGCCTCGCCGGGCGCCGCTTCCGGAAGAACCATCTCGCCATGACCGGGCTGGGGATCATGGTGCTCCTGTACTGGGTCACGCTCCTCGCCCCGTACCTGGCCCCCTACGATCCCAACTTCCAGGGGAACATCGTCCTGGACCGCTACCTGCGGCCGTCGGCCGAGCACCTGCTCGGGACGGACAAGTTCGGCCGCGACGTCCTGAGCCGGATCCTCTACGGGGCCAGGATCTCGCTCACGATCGGCTTCCTGTCCGTCGCGATCTCGGTCACGCTGGGGACCTTCCTGGGCGCGCTGGCGGGGTACTTCCGGGGCTGGGTCGACACCGCGATCGCCCGCTTCATCGACATGATGCTGTCGATCCCGCGGCTGATCCTGGTGCTCGTCGTGATCGCGCTCTTCCGCCCCGAGATCTGGATCGTGATCGTGGTCCTCGGGTTCACCGGCTGGGAGGGCACGGCCCGCATCGTGCGCGGCCAGTTCCTGCAGCTCCGCGAGCAGGAGTTCGTGCAGGCCTCGCGCGCCCTGGGATACGGCGACGCGCGCATCATCCTGCGCCACATCCTCCCCAACACGCTGGCCCCCATCATCGTGATCGCCACGCTCGGCATCGGGACCACGATCCTCCTCGAGGCCGCGCTCTCGTTCCTCGGCCTGGGCGTCCAGCCGCCCACCGCCTCGTGGGGCTCGATGGTGAACGACGGGCGTGATGCGATGATCACGGCGTGGTGGATCTCGACCTTCCCCGGCCTGGCCATCGTACTGACCGTGGTGTCCTTCAACCTGCTGGGGGACGGACTCAGGGACGCGTTGGATCCTCGCCTTCGCGGTTGACCCGGCTCGCTCCGGCGTTCCTGGCGGGCCTGCTCTGGGCGTCGTCCGTCCCGGCACAGACCGGCTTCACGCCCGATGGCGGGAGCCGACAGCGGGCGCTCGAGGCCGAGCTCGTGGCGGCGATCCGGCCGGCCGACCTGGACTCGATGGCGCGCGTCCTCTCGTCCGCCCCGCATGTGGCCGGCACCCCGGGCCAGGCCGCGGTCCGGGACACGCTGGTCGCCTGGCTCGAGGCGTGGGGGCTCCGGCCCGAGGTCGAAACCTACGAGGTCTTCCTGCCGCACGCGGTCGGCGTCGAGGTGACGCTGGTCGCGCCCGAGTCGATCGACTTCCGGCTCGTCGAGGACCCGGTCCCGGGCGACCCGGTCACCCGGCTCGAGCCGTACCCGTGGCTGAACGGGTACTCCGCCCCGGGCCGGGTCGAGGCCGAGGTCGTCTACGCCGGCTGGGGCCTCCACGCCGATTACGACCGGCTTGCGGAGCTGGGCGTCGACGTCGAGGGCCGGGTGGTCGTCGCCCGCTACGGACGCGCCTACCGCGGGGTCAAGGCGCGGCTCGCCGAGGAGCGGGGCGCGGCCGCGCTCCTCCTCTACTCGGATCCCGACGACGACGGCTACGTCCAGGGGGACGTCTACCCGGAGGGCCCGTGGCGGCCGTGGAGCGGGGTCCAGCGGGGGAGCGTCCTGTTCGGCGCCGGCGATCCGACGACCCCCGACGGACCGAGTCTGCCGGCGGCTCCGCGGCTTCCCGCCGACGCTCTGGCCGGCCGTCTTCCCGGAATCCCCGTCCTCCCGGTATCGTACCGGGTCGCGGGGGGGATCCTCTCCCGCGTCCGCGGCGCCGACATCCCGGAGCCAGGCTGGCAGGGCGGGCTCCCCTTCCGCTATCACGTGGGACCGGGCCCGGCCCGGGTGCGGGTCCACGTGGACGACGACCGGGATGGCCCTAAGGGCGGCCTGAAGGCGATCCACGACGTCGTGGCCACGATCGAAGGATCGGAGTGGGCGGAGGAGATCGTCGTGATCGGCGCCCACATCGACGCCTGGGGGGCGGGCGCGAACGACAACGTGAGCGGGACGACCTCGATCCTGGCCGCGGCGCGCGCCATCCAGGCCCGGGCGGCCGCGGGGCACCCGCCCAGGCGCACGATCGTGGTCGCCGGCTGGGACGGGGAGGAATGGGGGCTCGTGGGTTCGACCGAGTGGACCGAGGAGCACTCGGCGCGCCTGGGGGCGGGGGGTGTCGCCTACCTGAACCAGGACGCGGTCGGCGGGACCCGGTTCGGCGCCGGGGCGGCTCCCCTTCTCGCGGCGTCGATCCGGGAGGCGGCCGAAGCCGTGCCCGGCCGAGGAGGGTCCCTGCTGGACGAATGGCGGGGGGGCGAAGCCCGGGCGGAGGTCGGCGACCTGGGCGGGGGAAGCGACTACATGCCCTTCTATCAGCGGCTCGGGATCCCCAGCGCGAGCTACGGGTTCGGTGGACCGGGCGGCGTCTACCACTCGGCCTACGACACCCACCGCTGGATGAGCCGCTTCGGCGATCCCGGCTACCAAAACCACGCCCGGACCGCACAGCTCACCGCGATCCTCGCGCTGCGCCTGGCCAACGCGGAGATCCTTCCGTACGACGTGGCGGGCCTGGGCGGCCGTCTGGACTCGCTCTGGGCACCGCTCAGGGCCATGGCCGCGGCCGAGACCGGGGCCCTCGAGGAAGACCTGGCGCCGCTCGACCGCGCGCTGGACGATCTCCTGGCCGCCGGGGAGGAGCTCGCGAGGGCCCGCCAGCGCTATCTGGCGGGAAGGGTGCACGGGGCGACCTCGGCTCGCGTCAACCGGACCCTGATCGGGATCGAGCCCACGCTCGCCCGCGAATCCGGCCCGTTCGGGGATGGCTTCATCCGGAGCCTCACCTTCGCCGGCGACCCCTTGAACGGGTACGTAACCCTGGCGCTGCCGGGGATCGCGACCGCGGTACGCGAAGCGAGCCGGGAACGCGTCCGGAACGAGGTCCTTGACCTGGCCGCCCGGCTCGAACAGGCGGCCGACCGGGCCCGGAGCGCGGCCCGCCTGCTCGTCGGCGGCTCGCCGGGGGGGTCGGGCCCGGCTACCTTCTCGGCCCCCAAGCGCCGGGCCGACAACCCCCCGCAGGAGGTCGACGCATGGTAGCCGTCCACGTCGACGGACCGATCGCGCGAACCATGGAGCTCTTCGGGCTCGATACCCGGCAGCTCGCCGACGCGATCGGCTGCTCGACCAGCACCCTCAACCGCTGGCGTCGCGGCGACCAGCAGCCTTCCGAATCGTACCTCGAGAAGATCCAGCTCATGGACGCCCTTCTGTACCAGGTCAACCAGACCCTCCGCTCGCGGCAGCGCGCGCGCGAGTGGTTCGACACGCGGATCCCGGCGCTCGGAAATCACACCCCGCGGTCCGTCTTCCTGGGAGGGAATCTGGCGCACCTGGTGGTGTATCTGAGCCAGCACGACCGATTGTGATGCAGCCGTTGCTTCGAGTCGACGACCTGCGGACCTACTTTCACACCGACGAGGGCACCGCCAAGGCCGTGGACGGCGTCTCCTTCGAGGTCGCCGAGCAGGAGACGCTCGGCATCGTGGGGGAATCGGGTTGCGGCAAGTCGGTCACGGCGCTCTCCATCCTGCGGCTGATCCCCGATCCGCCCGGCCGCGTCGAGGGCGGGGGCGTGCGCTTCCAGGGCCGGGATCTCCTCGAGCTCTCGGAGAGGGAGATGCGGCGCATCCGGGGGAATGAGATCGCGATGATCTTCCAGGAGCCCATGACCTCGCTCAACCCCGTCTACACGGTGGGGGAGCAGATCGGCGAGGTGCTGCGGCTGCATCGCGGGATGTCGCGCCCGGAGGCGGAGAAGCGGGCGGTCGAGATGTTGCGGCGCGTGCGGATTCCCGACCCCGAGCAGCGGGTCGAGGAGTACCCGCATCAGCTTTCCGGCGGCCAGCGCCAGCGGGTCATGATCGCGATGGCGCTGGCGTGCGATCCGGCGCTCCTGATCGCGGACGAGCCGACGACCGCGCTCGACGTCACCGTCCAGGCGCAGATCCTCGACCTCCTCAAGCAGCTCCAGGACGAGTTCGGCATGGCGATCATGCTGATCACCCACGACCTCGGGGTGATCGCCGAGACGGCCCATCGGGTGGTCGTGATGTATGCCGGGATCGTGGTCGAGAGCGGCGCGGTGGAGCAGATCTTCGACGGACCGAATCATCCCTACACCGAAGGGCTCAAGGCGGCGATCCCCAAGCTGGGGGAGAAGGTCGAGCGTCTGGCCACGATCCCCGGGACCGTCCCTTCGCCGTACGAGGAGATCATCGGCTGCCCGTTCCAGAACCGGTGCTCGTACGTGATGGACGTATGCCGTCGCGAGTTTCCCCCGCTCTACGCCGTGGGGGCGGGTCACGAGGCCCGCTGCTTCCTCTATGACTGACCGCCGCGCCAACGGGCATCCCGCAGCCAGCCGGGGGAACGCGCTCCTCGTGGTGCGGGACCTCGAGAAATACTTCCCGATCAAGCGCGGCTTCTGGTCCCGAACGGTGGGAAGCGTGCGGGCGGTGGACGGGATCTCGTTCGACATCCTGCCGGGCGAGGTGCTGGGCCTGGTCGGCGAGTCGGGCTGCGGCAAGACGACGGCGGGCCGGTGCATCCTGCGTCTGATCGAGCCGACCGCGGGAGACGTCGTGTTCGAGGGCCGGGACGTGCTCCAGCTCGACCATGGGGACCTGCGCGAGCTGCGTGGCGAGATGCAGATCATCTTCCAGGATCCATACTCGAGCCTGAACCCCCGGCTCACCGTGGGATCGATGCTGAGCGAGGCGCTCAGGATCCACGGCGAGGCCGAGGGGGAGAAGGTCCGCGAGCGCGTCCGCGAGCTCCTCGAGGTGGTCGGGCTCTCTCCCCAGCACGCCGGGCGCTACCCGCACGAGTTCTCGGGCGGCCAGCGTCAGCGGATCGGGATCGCGCGGGCGCTCTCGGTGAACCCGCGGTTCATCGTCTGTGACGAGCCCGTGTCGGCGCTGGACGTCTCGGTCCAGGCGCAGGTCATCAACCTCCTGCAGGAGCTTCAGCGGAACTTCGACCTGACATTCCTGTTCATCGCCCACGACCTGGCGGTGGTCGAGCACATCTCCGACCGGGTGGCGGTCATGTACCTGGGCAAGCTGATGGAGCTGGCCGACGCGGAGGAGCTGTACCGGAACCCGCTCCACCCCTACACGCGGGCCCTCCTGTCGGCGATCCCGGTGCCCGATCCGCGGGCCAGGCGGGAGCGGATCCTGCTGGAGGGGGACGTTCCGAGCCCGGCCCATCCCCCGTCCGGCTGCCCGTTCCACCCCCGGTGCCCGATCGCGACCGCCGAGTGCGCCGAGGTAATCCCCGAGTTCCGGGACGTGGGCGGGGGGCACTTCGTTGCCTGCATCAAGGTCTGAGGCCGGCCTTGACGCCCCTTCGCGGGGCCTGCTAAGCTACCAATCTCACTCGGCACGCCTTGTCCCGAACTCCGAACCCTGCCGCGGGAGGCCCCTTTGATCGATACATCGGTACAGTTCTTCCAGGACGGAGGGATCTTCATGTGGCCGCTCCTCCTCTGCGCGGTCCTCGGTCTCATCATCATCGTCTGGAAGTTCTTCTCCCTGACCTCGACCAGCTCCAAGACGAAGGCCCTCCTCGAGAACGTCGACGGCCTGATCGCCAACCGCCGGCTGGAGGAAGCCAAGGCGCGTTGTCGCGAGAGCGACACTCCGGTAGCCCAGATCCTGCTGGCCGGCCTCGACAAGCATCAGGAAGGGACCGACCGCGTCCTGACCGCGATCGAGAACGAGGGGATGATCCAGATGTCACGGCTGGAGAGTGGACTCGTCTGGCTCGCCACGATCGCCAACGTCGCCCCGCTGCTCGGATTCCTCGGGACGGTGGCCGGCATGATCATCGCCTTCGGCGCGATCGAGCTGGCCGGCGAAGTCGACGCCACGCTGGTCGCGGGCGGCATCAAGGTGGCCCTGATCACCACGGCGGCCGGCCTGACGATCGCGATCCCCGTCAACATCGCGCACAACTATTTCGTGTCGAAGATCGACTCGATGGTCATCGAGATGGAGGAAACCTCGCAGAACCTGGTCGAGACGCTCCACGCGATGGGCCGCGAGCCGGTGCAGACGCGAGCCTGATCGAATGGCCAAGCTGCTGAAGCGCAAGAGCCGGGTCTCCGACGAGATTCCGACTGCCTCGATGGCGGACATCGCCTTCCTGCTGCTGATCTTCTTCCTGGTGACGACGGTGTTCGCCGAGGACAGAGGGCTCAGCCTGGTCCTCCCCGAGCGGCAGAGCGAGGAGATCGAGATCAATCCCAAGAACATCATCACGTTCTACATAGTGGGCGATGGGGTGGTGGAGCTGCGCCGGGGAGACTCGCCCGACAAGCAGACCATCAACTTCGACCAGGTCGAGGCGATCACCCGGCAGGAGCTGGCGGCCAACCCGCGCCTGATCGTGAGCGTGAAGACGGCGCCCGACGCCGCCTACGTGGACATGGTGAACGCGCTGGACGAGGTCAAGCTGGCCGGGGCCACGCGGATCAGCCTCCAGGAGTGGGACCGATCGGTCGAGTGAGCGGTCGCGCACGCGGGGTTCCAGCGGAGGCCCGGGTTCCCGCCCGGGCCTTCGTGCTTGGGGCCACGGACCGCGGTCCGGCCGGCACCCTTTCACCGGACACCGGGTAAGGACCGTATCCCCGTGCGACCGTCGATCGCCCTGAGCTGGCTGGCCCTCCAGGCGTTTGCCGCGCCGGCGGCGGCCGTCGTGCCGGAGGCGCCCGCCTGCCCGCTGTGGTGGGAGCCGGGCGTGCCGGTCGCGATCTGGCCCCATGAGGCGCCCCCGCCCGAAGGACGGCTCGAGGAGGATCCCTCG
>DASRVA010000026.1:0-3741 GCA_035687745.1 Gemmatimonadota bacterium | reverse complement strand
AGCGCACCGGCGACGGAGCCGCGCTCCTCGGCCGCCGAGATCACGACCTCGATGCCCTCGGCCTCGATGGCCTGGGATGCGAGCGTGACGTCCTGGTAGTGGGCCGCACGATCCTGCACCGGAACGCCGGTGACGGTCTTGTCGGAGTACCCGAGGTAGACGACCCGCAGGTCGTAGCTGCCCGGGGGAAGCGAGATCCGGTAGCGACCGTCGACGTCGGTGACCGCGCCCTGGTCGGTGCCGACCACGGACACCTGCGCCCCGATCAGGGGCTCTCCGGTCGCGACGTCCAGGACCCGGCCCTGGAGTACGGTGGTCTCCGGCTGCGCCCGCGCGGCCTCGGGGAGCACGAATGAGAACAAGGTCGCCGCGAGGGCGAGCCCGACAATGATCCGCTGCATGATGGGGACCTCTCCTTTGCGTACCCGTCGCAAGAGATGGAACGGATTACCGGACTGCGCGACCAGAGTAGCGGAGAGCGGTTGCCGGTCTTTGATGGGCTTGTGAAGAAAGTTTGCGGGAGGAGGGCTCAAAAGCCGTGCGCCTCGCGGAAGCGAGGCGCACGAGACCGGCCGGTCGGATCGGCGTGTCGGACCCCCCGGACCTTCCCTTTCAGCGGCTCGACACTACGGGTGTCGTCCCATGGCGTCCCGGCCGAGGACGCTCGTCTGGTGGAGGCCGGTTCGGGAGCCTGACGGGTCGACTGACGCCGACCATTTACCCTCTTCTTATAGGCCCGGACGCCCTGGCTGTCAAACATCCATCGTTGTAAGGTGGCCGTACGGCAAGGCAGGAGTGCGGAGCGGGGAGTGGGAGGAGAGCCCCCGTCCTCGAGAACGGGGGCTCCGACACCGTTCGAGGCGTGCCTAGGCGACCTTGGTCACGTTGGCGGCCTGGGGCCCCTTCGGCCCCTGGGTGATCTCGAACTCGACCTTGTCGTTCTCGGCGAGGCTCTTGAAGCCGTCACCCGCGATCGCCGAGAAATGCACGAAGACATCGGGGCCGTTGTCCTGACGGATGAACCCGAAGCCCTTGGCGTCATTGAACCACTTCACGGTCCCGGTCTTTCTCTCGCTCATCGTGGTGCTAGCTCCTTGTGTTGCGGTCCGCGTTTCCCGGCACGCTGACGTGCCGTCCTTTCAGGCTTCGGGTCGCCCACAAAAAAAGCGCACGGACCCGCTGATGCGTTTGAGTCCGGCGCTCTCCGACCTTACGGTCGGCTGGTGCAGTCGATCCCTCAAACGAGTTTCCCTGAAAGCAAGACGATTCTAAAGTCCGTCGCCGGCGCGTGTCAAGCGGTTTCGGATATCTTCGGGCCATGACGGAAGGCAACGGAGATCAGCCGGCGATCGATCTGGTGGAGGTCGACGCCTTCGCCGAGAGCGCCCACGACGGGCAGACGAGGGCGACCGGCGAGCCCTACATCACCCACCCGAGGGCCGTGAGGGCGATTCTCGAGGACGAGCTTCCGGAGCCGGTGGACGACACGACGTTGGCGGTGGCGCTCCTCCATGACGTCCTCGAGGATTGCGATGTCCACCCCACCGTGCTGCTGGAGCGCTGGGGGCGCCGGGTGCAGGAGGGCGTGACGCTCCTGTCGTGGAACCTGAAGTCCCTCGGAATCGACCGTGACGCCCGGATCTACTGGTCCGGGATCCGGCGCGGGCCGCGCGCGGTCCGGCTCGTCAAGGCCGCCGACCGGCTCCACAACGTGCGCGAGACGATCGCCAGCGGGAACGCCCGCATGCGGGAGAAGTATCTCCGGGAGACCCCGGAGCATCTCCTCCCCATCCTGCGCGAGGCCGGAGAGTCGTGGTTCGTCGATCGCCTGGAGAAGGCGCTCGAGGAGCTCGGCGCCGCCCAGGGTCGGGCGGGATGAGACGGTCCGGAACGATCGTCGTTCTCCTGTTCGTTCTTTTCGCGGCGCTCGCCTACGCCGTCTTCCGCGTGTACGGAGACCGGGCCATCGAGACGCGTGGGCCGGACACGCCGGTCACCGCCGTCCGAGAGCTCGTCGAGGCCGACAACACGCTGGTCGGGCTCCTGGGGGGGATTCGTCGGATCGACCCGATCGAGGTCGTTGGCAACGGCGGCCCCGAGGGGCCCGGCGCGTCGGTGAGCGCAATGGTCGTGGGGAGCCGCGACAGCGCCCGGGTCTACGTCGACCTCGGCGTCGAAGACGGGAGATGGGCGCCCCTTCGGACCTCCGCCGTCCTGATGGACGGGCGCAGGCTGCCCCCACAAGGCTCGCCTCGTCCTCGGCTGGAGCCCGTGCCGGTCGCACGCTGAGCGGCGTCCCCCCGGGGTTGCGCCGGACGCCGGATCGTGTAGGGTACGGGAGTTCCGCCCCTTCCCGGCCGGATCATGAGACGACGCCGCTTCCTCCAATCCTCCGCCCTCCTCTGCGGCGCGATCGTCCTTCCGGGGCGGGCCGCGCCGCCCCTGCCCCGTGGCATCCGGCGCTGGCTCGAGCCCGACGATCGCGAGCTCGCCGACGTGGCGTTGAACGAGGCCCGGCGGGCGGGGGCCTCGTACGCCGACATTCGGATCAGCCGGCATTTCGACCAGAGCATCCAGACGCGCGAGCGCCGCGTCGAGACGATGAACGACGAGATCACCTACGGCTTCGGCGTCCGCGTCCTGGCGGACGGAGTGTGGGGGTTCGGCGCGAGCCGGGTCGTCGCCGAGGACGAGGTGGTGCGCGTAACGAGGGCCGCGGTCGAGCAGGCGAAGGGGAACGCGAAGATCCTGCATACGCCGGTCGAGCTTGCTCCGGTCGGCGTCTTCCCCGATGCCGAGTGGACGACGCCGCACGAGAAGGATCCGTTCGAGATCTCGATCGGCGAGAAGGTGGATTTCCTGCTTGGAGTCAACGCCTCGGCGCTCGACGCCGGCGCGGACTTCGCTTCCTCGTCGATCGTGTTCCAGAAGCAGGAGCGCTACTTCGCTTCGACCGAGGGCTCGTACATCCGCCAGACCTTCCTCCGCGTGTTCGTCCCCTGGGAGGTCACCGCGGTCGACCGCCAGGCGGGGCGCTTCGCGACCTGGGACGACATCCAGACCAATGCCGGCGCGGGGTGGGAGTTCGTCCTCGCCCAGGACTTCCCGACCCGGATCGAGCGCGCGTCGGAGCTGGCCCGCGAGAAGCTGGCCGCGCCGACGCTCGAGGCGGCAACGAAGAAGGATCTCGTGATCCTTCCCAACCATCTGTGGCTCACGATCCACGAGTCGGTGGGGCATCCGACCGAGCTGGACCGCGCGCTGGGCTACGAGGCCAACTACGCGGGCACGTCGTTCTGCACGCCCGACAAGCTGAACGAGCTCCGGTACGCGAGCGAGATCGTCAACTTCGAGGCCGAGAGGCAGGAGCCGCACAGCCTCGCCACGGTCGGCTGGGACGACGACGGCGTGCCCGCCGATCGCTGGCATCTCGTCAGGAACGGGATCTTCGTCGACTACCAGACGACCCGCGACCAGGTGCAGTGGATCGCGGACCAGACCGGGGTGACCCATTCCCATGGCTGCTCGTACGGCCAGAACTGGTCCCTCGTCCAGTTCCAGCGCATGCCCAACGTCAATCTGCTGCCGGATCCGGACGGTGGCTCGCTGGAGGACCTGATCGCCGGGGTGGACGACGGGCTTCTGATCGACACCCGCGGGTCGTACTCCATCGACCAGCAGCGCTACAACTTCCAGTTCGCCGGCCAGGGGACGTGGGAGATCAAAGGCGGAAAACGGGGC
>DASRVA010000025.1:0-27420 GCA_035687745.1 Gemmatimonadota bacterium | reverse complement strand
TGGCGCCGCCGATGCCGCCCGCGATTGCGCCGTCCCGGCCGCCCAGGATGGCGCCGATCCCGGCGCCGATCGCGGCGCCGACGATGGCGTCCTCGGTGCGGCTGGAGCCGCCGTCCGGGAAGGTGGGAGCGGGGGCTGTAGGTGGCGTCGTCGTGGCCACCGGCTCGGGGCCGTCGGGCTCCACGGGCTCGGGGAAGTCAATGGGCTCGGCGTCGGCCACGACGGGTTCGGGGACGGGCGCCTCCACGGCACCTGGAGATGGCTCGGCCGCGGCCCTGCCCGGCTCGGGCGCGGGCGCCGGCTCGTGGACGTAGACGGTGCGGTAGATCACGCGCGGACCCGGGGCGGGCCTGGAGACCTTCTGAGGGGCGGCCGGCTCCTCGGGCGCGGGGTCGCCCAGGACGATCACCTCGGGAGCCCCTCCGGACGGGCCGAGCTCGCGGCCCGCGGCCAGGTCCGGGCTCTCCGAGGACGAGGGCTGGAAGACGACGCTGGGGGTCGGGTCCCGATCGGCGGGCTCGGCCTGGCTGCAGGCGAGCGCTCCGGCGAGCAGGATCACCCCCGGGAGAAACGAGCGCGGACGGGACATCGAGCTACCTCCGTTCGGGGACGGCTGGCCGTACGAAAGCTATACCACCCCGGCCACGGGTTGGTTCCTGGCCTTCCCCACCGGAGCCGTCGATCCCGCCGGGCGGCCCCGTCAGGAAGCGGCGGCGGCCGGCTCCTGGCAGTCGGCGCAGAGGCCGGTGAACTGGACCGTCCAGTTTTCCACCCGGAAGCCGTCGCCGGCCTCCTCGGGAGCGGGGACGCTGTCCAGCTTCTTGTCGTGGACGTCGACGATCTTCTTGCAGGTCCGGCAGATCAGGTGATGATGAGGGCGGACGTCGACGTCGTACCGGGCCTCGTTGTAGAGGGGGTTCACCTTCACGACGAGGCCCAGCTCCTCGAACGTCTCGAGGTTCTTGTAGATCGTGTTGAACGAGATCGTGGGATGCTTCTCGCGGACGCTCTGGTAGATGATCTCGGCCGAGGGATGGCGGTTACAGTTGGCCATCACGGCCTCGAAGATCGCCAGTCGCTGATGGGTGACCGACAGCCCGGCCGCGCGGCACCGCGCGATGAAGTCCTCACGCTGCATCCTGGTTTGCGGAACTTTCATGCCGATATGAAGATAGGTCGCTTCGACGTGGCCGAGCAAGCCGACCTGGTTGATCAGAGCGCGCGCGACACGCCGATGGCCAGGCGGTGCTCGATCGATTCGTAGACCCCATCGGCCGCCTCGATGTTCTGGGGGAAGGCGACCCCCTCGGCGTCGTCGTAGAACGTGATCCGGTATCCCAGGTCGAAATTCATGCCTTCCCACAGGAACCCGACCCCGCCGGAGACCGCATTAGCGCCCGACGCCGGAGCGAAGGGGGTCACGGCGCCCGCCGGGCCGCGCGAATCCTCCCAGGCGTAGCCCAGACGGACCCGCATCCCGTCCCGGACCTGGAGCTCCGAGCCGACGTGGAGGTCCCATCCGCCTCGCAGAGGCCACGGCGTCGACTCGTCGAGGATGGAGTCCGCGTACAGCACGGCCAGCGAATCCACCGCTCCGCGGTCCGTCCAGCCGGCGTCGAAAGCGATCTCGAACCGCTCGAAGGGCCGGACTGCGATCCCCGCCACGCCACGTCTCGGGAGGACCAGCGGAATCCGGACCGGACGGTCGGTGAAACGGTCGTCGAGAAGGTTGCGCACGGTCGTTTCGCCGTCCGGGAGAACCACGTCCTGGAGTGCTTCCGGGGCGATGATCAGAAAGTCGGCGAAGCCGTTGTAGACGATCTCGATCTCGCTGTGGTAACCGCCGGCGATGGCGACCCGTGGTTCGGGACGGAATGCCACCGACGCCGTCCAGCCGACGCCCGTGGCGTCCGACTCGATCGTCGTCCGGGCGAGAGAGATCGGCCCGCCGCCCCCCAGGGCGCTCAGGGCGGGGTCCTGCTCGAACCGCTGGAGGTCCAGGTCCGAATGGACCGCCTCGATGCCCGCCGCGACGCTCCAGCGGCCCAGCGGACCGATCGCCACGACCGGGCTCACGGCGAGCGTGCGGATCTGGGTCTCGGATGCACGGAACCGGCCGGCGAACGAGGTCGGCCGCTCCCAGTCGACGTCCAGGAACCAGGGCTCGGTGACGGAGACCCCCGCCGTCACTCCCTGGGCGATCTGATGCGTGGCGAAGAAGGAGCCGTCCAGCCGGAGGCCGTCATCTTCGTCGTATTCCCGGTCGCCGAACACGCGCAGCCGGCCCTGGTCGGCGGACGCGAAGACGGTCGCGAGGACGTGCGTGCCGGTCAGCTCGGCGATGCCGGCCGGATTGTGGTAGGCCGCCCCCGCGTCCCTGACCGTCGCGGCGGCTGCCCCGCCCATCCCGAGCGCGCGGGCCGAGAGGCCCGTGCGCAGGAGGGTCTGGGACCACGCCGTGTCGGAAAGACCGAGGAGAAGGAACGCCGCGAGAAGGACCGGGCCGGTGCGCATTATCAGGGAACGTATCCCCGTCGCGCACGGACGAGCAATGCGGCGTCGACGCGTGCGGGGGGCCCGATTACCTTCGCGGCCCGGTGAGCAGACGTCCCGCCCGGAAGCGCTTTCACGTCAAGATCCCGGTCCGTTTCCGCGACCTCGATCCGATGGGGCACGTGAACAACTCCGTCTACCTCACCTACTTCGAGGTCGGGCGGACCGCCTACTGGCAGGAGCTCCACCACGACTATCGGTACGACGTGCTCGACTTCGTCGTGGCGCGATCGGAGTGCGACTACGTGTCGGCCGCGATGCTCAGGGAGACGATCCGGGTCGAGGTGTGGCTGTCGCGGATCGGGACGAGCTCGTTCGTGCTCGACTACGAGCTCTTCGACGAGCAGAGCGAGCGGCTGGTCGCCCGCGGCAAGACCGTCCAGGTCATGATCGATCCGAAGACCGGGCGCCCGCGATCGATCGAGCCTGAGCTCCGGGAGCGCATGCGCTCGTTCGCCGAGCACTGGGGCGGGGCGCCGGAGGAGTAGGTCGTGCGGCTCACCCCGGAGACGCTCAGGCTAGCGGTCGCCGAGCTGGGGGCTCGCGATCCGGACCTGGCGGCTGTCGTCGGGCGCTACGGCCCACCGCCCCTGTGGGCCCGGCGGCCGGGCTTCTCGACCCTCATCCGGATCATCCTGGAGCAGCAGGTGTCGCTGCGCTCGGCCGCGGCTGCGTACGCCCGGCTTCAGGCCGTCGCCGGTCGAGTCACCCCGGCCCGTGTGGCGTCGATCAGCGAACGGAGCCTTCGCGCGGCCGGGCTCACCCGGCAGAAGGCCGCCTACTGCCGCGGCCTGGCGGACGCGATCGTCGACGGCGGGTTCGACCTGGGCCGCCTCGACCGGCTGGCCGACGACGAGGTCCGTTCCGCCCTGATCGAGCTGCCCGGGATCGGTCCATGGACGGCGGACATCTACCTGCTGATCGCCCTCCGCCGGCCGGACGTCTGGCCCGAGGGCGACCTGGCGCTTGCCAAAGCCCTCCAGCGGGTCAAGCGGCTGAGGGCGATTCCCGGCGATGATCGGATGACCAGGATCGCGCGGTCGTGGGCCCCGTGGCGGGCCGTCGCGGCGCGGGTCCTGTGGCACGACTACCTCTCATCCGGCCGGCGGAACGGCCGAGCGGTCTTCCGACCGGCATAGACCGCTTCAAGATCGATACCACGGTTCTACTTCGAGGCCCAGTGCACGGTAGAGTCCCTTACGGCCGCGAAGCGTGAGCCGAACGGCGCGAGTATCCGGGAGCCGGGCCAGCCAGCCCCGTTCGAACATCGTTGCGGCGATCGCGGCGCCCATAGCGCCGGCCAGGTGATCGCGCCGCTCGCTCCAATCGAGACAGAACCTGCTGAGCGTGCGTCGGCGAGCCTTCAGGGCTTCGATGTCGATCCCCAGCTCCCGTAACCAGAGGTTCCCCTCGGCCGTGACATCGCGTCCGTCGGGTGCAATCAGCTTCCGGACGACCAGTCGCTCCGTGATGGCCACGCCCAGGGATCCGGCCAGATGGTCGTAGCAGGTCCGGGCGAAGCGCAGGGCCCGGCGGCGACTCGTTCTCTCGTCCGGTGTGTCCATGTCGTAGCCCGCCACTCTGACCGCGTCGCCGATGCCACGCGTCCAAGGGAGTGCTGCGGCCCAGGCGCCGCCGACGGCGATGGAGCAGGAGCGGATTTCGAGTCGCCTCGATGGTCTTGAGCTGGCGCTTTGGCATCTTCGGCCTGCCGATCGAGACGAGCAATCCAGAGTGGTTCTATTGCTTCACGGGGCCAGCTTTCCCACGCGCCTGGCGGGCGGCTTCGAGATGGACGGCGTTTCGTGGATGAGCGATCTAGCCGCGGCCGGGTACGACGTCTGGGCGCTCGACTTTCTCGGGTACGGGGCGTCGGACGACTATCCGGAGATGGAGGCAGATCCGACCGAGCATCCTCCGCTGGGACGGCGAGTGGAGGTAGCGCTCGACGTAGGGCGGGCCGTGAATCACATTCGCCGACGCGCGGGCGTCGATCGAGTCGCGCTCATCGGGCATTCCTGGGGCGCCGTCGTTGCGGGCTCCTATGCGGCACAGCATCCCGATGAGATATCGCGACTCGTACTGTTCGCCCCGTTCACGCCGCGCGACGGGTCGTTCGAGGACAGCAAGCCGCCCTTCCCAGCCTACGAGCTGCTCACTCCCGAGCTCAGGATCGAACAGTTCCTATCGGAGGTGCCCGAAACGGAGGCGACCCGGCTGGAACGTGACGTCCTCGCGGTGTGGGGCGAGCGCTGGCTGGCGACGGACGAGACGGCGAACGGAAGGGACCCGGCCAGCGTTCGCTATCCCGGTGGATGGGCGCCCGATCTGCACGATGCCTGGACGGGAGCGGACTACTTCGATCCGGCCGGGGTCACCGCCCCTGTGCTCCTGATAAGGGGCGAGTGGGACACCGTCTTCACGCGAGAGGACGCCGGATGGCTGTTCGACGCCCTGAAGGAGTCTTGCGACAGACATCTCGTCGAAATCAGTCGGGCGACACACGTGATGCATCTTGAACGGGGTCGATTTTCCTTGTACGAGGCGGTGCGCGCCTTCCTGGCAGGCGAAGACCATCTGGAGCGAGTGGGGTGATGCTGACGGCAGAGGTCAGGGGCCCAGGGGTCAGTGTCAGCGCCGTTCCTCGGTTTCCAGTTGCCTTTCCAGTCGATCGAGCTCTTGCCGCAAGCGCTCGATCGCTCGCCGGCGCTCATCCAGCGTAAGGCGCTCGAGTCGCCCGGGAACCCGCCTCCGGCGATCGATCAGCTCGCGGAGACGGTGATCGAAGTGATGGTTGAAGAGGAGGAGTCGCGCGCGCTGCTCGGGCCCGAGGACCTCAACCAACCGCTCCCGGTGCTCGGCGCGGAGCCTCTCGGCCTCGTCGCGGCGCTCCTCCAGCGATTCGAGGGCGCGGGCGATCGCGGCCTTGTCGGGCGGGTCCCTTCGAAGCGCTTCCCGAAGCCGCTCCATCGACTCCATCTCGGACTCGCGCAGCCCGCGGCCCCGCTCGCGGAGCGCCTCCATCGTGGAGCGGAGCGATTCCACCTGCTCCTGGCTCAAGGACAGCGCCTCTCGCATACGCTGGAACCGCAGCTCTTCGAGACGGTGGACGTCGGGCGGCTCCTGGGCGACCGCCGGAGCGGCCGCCAGCGTGAGGGCGAGAATCAGCAATCGGGCGGTACCTGGCATGGGAATCACTCCTCGGAATCGTTCATGAAGTCGACGCTGGCGAGCTCGGTCAGGATCGCCTCGCGGTCGGCGGCCGGAAGCGCGGCGAACTCCTCCTCGATGTCGAGGGTCTCGTTCCAGCCGTAGGAGATCGGGGCGGCGATGTCGGCCTCCGCAGGATCGAGCGGCGGGGTCTGGACGAGACGCTCCGCCGTATCCGGATCGTCCGCGGCCTGGACCACCTCCTCGGCGGCCCGGGCCGCGTCGACGATGACGGACAGGGTCGCGGAGTCGGCAGGCGCTTCCGCTCCGGGCGCGGTGCCGGGCGGCCGGGTCCCGCGGGGCGCCCAGAGGAGAAGCCCCGCGATCGCCGCGGCAGCGATCGCCGGCAGCCAGACCGACCGTCGTGGCAGCCGCCGGACAGGGGCTCGCGGCCGAGACCTCACCGCTGCCAGGATCCGCTCCCGCTGAGCGGCCATCTCGGCGTCGGTCGTGGCCGGGGGCTCCGTGGCCAAGGCGCCAAGGAGCGCCTCGACCCCGGCGATCCGCCCACGGCAGGCCTCGCAGCGGTCGAGATGGTCCGCGGCGATGCCCAGCGGCACACTCCCCTCGTCGACCCACCGGACGATTTCCTCCTCGGTCAGATGTCGATCGGACGTGCTCATCGGGTGTTCGCCTCGCTTTCGTACCACGCCCGGAGGCGCGTGATCGCGTGATGGAAGGAGACGCGGGCGCTGCCCTCGGTCGTCCCCAGGATCTCGGCGATCTCCCGGTACGAGAGACCGTTCCAGGTGCGGAGCGTCACCACCGCGCGCTGCATCTCGGGGAGCTGCCGGATCCGCCGCCGGAGGACCTCCGCGTCGTCCTCGGCGGCCGCGTGCTCGTCGGGAGTCGGCGACGGGTCGGACAAGTCATCGGTCGAGCCGGATTTGCCGCTCTGGCTTTCGCGGCGCAGCGCGTCGTAGGCGAGCCGCACGGCGATCCGGTAGAGCCACGTCGAGAAGGCCGAGCGTCGCTCGAACCCGTCCAGCTCCTCCCAGGCGCGGATGAACGCTTCCTGGGTGAGGTCGAGGGCCAGGTCACGGTCGAGCGTGATCTTCGCCAGCGTGGCGTAGATGCGCGGCTGATGGAGCTCCACGAGGCGGCCGTAGGCCTCGCCGTCCCCGTGTTGGGCCCGCAGGACCAGCTCCCGATCGTCCATCCGCTCTCCACGTCGGGGAACCCCCTTCCGCCGGCATTGGACGGGGAGGGGGACGAAACGTTAAGTGGCGGGCCGGCTGGATCGAAAGACGACTACTCCGGCCGCGGCATGGCCTTCCGTGCCGCTCCCCGGAGCCGGGGATCCATGGCGTCCCGGAGGCCGTCTCCGAACAGGTTGAACCCCAGGACCACGAAGCCGATCGCGAGTCCCGGAAAGACCGAGATCCAGGGCGCCGTCCGAAGGAAATCCCGGCCGTCGGAGATCATCGAGCCCCAGGAGGGGGTCGGCGGCTGGGCGCCCAGGCCGATGAACGAGAGCGCGGCCTCGAGGAGGATCGCGCTCGCCATACCGAGCGTCACGGCGATGATCGCCGGGGCCAGGCAGTTGGGCAGGACGTGCCGGGCGAGGAGCCGCAGGTCCCCCATCCCGAGCGCCCGCGCCGCCTGGACGAAGTCGAGCTCGCGGACGACCAGCGCCTGCGAGCGGACGAGCCGCGCCATCCCCGCCCAGCCGACCACCCCGATCGCCACGAACACGACGGTCAGCCCGGGCTGGAAGGCGGCGGTGATCGCGATCAGGAGGAGGAGGGTCGGGAAGGCCAACGTCACGTCGGCCAGACGCATGATGAGCCCCTCGATCCTCCCCCCGTAGTAACCCGATACGACGCCCAGGAAGACCCCCAGCGAGAACGCGATCGCCTGGGACGCCACGCCGACCAGCAGCGAGATCCGGGCGCCGTAGAGGACGCGCGAGAGGATGTCGCGACCGAAGGAGTCGGTCCCGAACCAGTGGTCGGCGGAGGGACCCTCCAGGCCCCGAGCCAGGTTCTGGGCGAGCGGGTCGTAGGGGGTGATCCACGGCCCCGCGATCCCGAGGACCACGAGCAGCGCCACGACGGCGAGTCCGGCCACGGCCAGGCGGTTGTGGCGGAGGGTCTGCCAGAGGTCAGTCAACTACGCCTCCGCGCGTTCGTATCGCACCCTGGGATCGAGGAAACCGTACAACAGGTCCACCACCAGGTTCACCAGCACGAACACGATCGCCAGGAACAGCACCGTCCCCTGGATGACCGGCAGGTCGCGCTTGAGGATCGCGTTCAACGCGAAGCGGCCGATCCCGGGCCAGGCGAAGATCGATTCGGTGAGGACGGAGCCCGAGAGGTAAGCCCCGAAATCGAGGCCGATCGCGGTCACGACCGGAATCAGCGCGGCCTTGAGCGCGTGCTTGCCGACCACCGTCCACTCGGCGAGCCCCTTGGCGCGGGCGGTCCGGATGTAGTCGAGCCGGATCACTTCGAGCATCGAGGAGCGGGTGAGACGGGCGATGTACGCGGTCGAGCGCATGCCCAGCGTGAGGGCCGGCAGGATCAGGTACGGCAGCGCCCCGCCGCCGAAGCCGGACGGAGGAAGGGCGCCCCACTCGACGGCGACGATCAGGATCAGGATGAGCCCGACCCAATAGACGGGGAAGGAGATCCCGAGGAAGGCGAAGGTCATGCCCAGGCCGTCGATCCAGGTCGACTGGCGTACGGCCGAGAGCACGCCGATCGCCACTCCGGAGAGTGTCGCAAAGAGCATCGCGACCGAGGCCAGGTAGAGGGTCTTCGGGAAGTGCTCGAGGATGCCGTCCAGGACCGGCTGCCGGGTCATGTAGGAGCTCCCCCAGTCGCCCTGGATCAGCCCGGACACGTAGTGGTAGAACTGCTTCCACACCGGATCGTCCAGGTGCAGCTCGGCACGCAGCCGGTCCAGGGTGGCCGGGTCGAAGCGGTCGCCGACCATCGCCAGCACGGGGTCGCCGGGGGCGACGTAGAGCAAGACGAACGTCACAACGAGGACGCCGGCGAGGACCGGGATCGTGTGCGCGATGCGGCGGAGCGCGTACTGCAGCATGACGGATACTCACGCGCCGAGTTCGGCGTATCGCTCTCTGACCTGCAGATCCGGCAACTCGGAGGCGAGGAGACCGACCTCCTTCTCGATCCAGTCTAGATCCAGCTTGTCCCCGCTCATTCGGATAACGGAGCGGGCGTCGGTCAGGTCGCGATCTCTCGTGGACAGGATCTTGAAGAGGACGAAGTCCTCGGGCGTGAGGACCCGTACGCTACGATCGCGCAGCGGGGCCCGAGGCGCGCGCTCCATCGCCTCTCGAGCGAGACGGTCGCTCCGTGGCCGGACGAGGTCGATGGTATTGAGGCCCAGGTCGTCTTCGGACCCCAGGAGCGTCATGCGATCGACGATGAGCCCACCGAAAATCACGCCCTCGAAGTTCGGGGCCACCGGGAAACCCATGGCGACGAGCGATCTGCGCATGGGCTCGGCTCCAAGAGCGGCCACCGCGAGATCGACATCGCGGGTTTCCCGCGGCTCTCCGTACGCCGCCAGCAGGAGCCCTCCGTAGAGCGCGTAATCAGCCCCGATGCGTTCCGCGGCCTCCGCCGCCAGAAGCGCTGCGCTCGTCGGATCGCTCAGGTTCACCACGGCCGTTGCCACGCCTGGAGAGGACCTCGTGACCGAGCGCCCGCCATTCTCGGGTGCAGCGGCGGAGGAGGGAGCGGATGCGTGCGGCCTGCTCGAGTCGCCGGGCGAGTTCGTCGTGGCCCATCTTCACCACAAGAGGATAGCGCTGCCGGGAACCACCGTCCCGGCGCCGATGTCTTCGAATGGATTGGCTCCATCGATTCGGTTCCTTTGCTGGCGAAGAGGGAACTTGTTCATGCTGTCGCTCGCCCGGACCTGGTCGGCCTGAGGCCGACGGGAAGTTGAGCGGCACGGACATGTCAGTCCAGTTCATCGCCTCTGGACGATGCGCCATGACGGAAGGGTCTGGGAAGGCGAGATTCCGGCCCGGACGGTCCGTCGAACGCCGACGATCGGGATCTCTAATTGTCTGGGCATTCGAGGAGGAGGCCACGTTGATCGGAATTTCACGCTGGAAAGGCGCCGCCATTGCGATGGCGCTGCTGGCTATCGTCGCGCCGGTCGTCGCCCAGGAGGAGGGTGGTAGCCCCGGAGTCGATGCGCGCTTCGCCTCTCCGGATCTTCCGACCCCGAACGTCTACCGGACAGGAAGCGGCCGGCCGGGCCCGCAGTACTGGCAGCAGCGGGTCGACTACGACATCCAGGCGACGCTCGACCCCGTCGCCGCGACCGTGACCGGATCGGAGACGATCACCTACGCGAACAACTCGCCGGACACCTTGTGGTACCTGTGGCTGCAGCTGGACCAGAACCTGTTCGCGCCGGGGAGCCAGGGCGCCCAGACCTTCCCGCAGGAGGGACGGTTCGGAGGATCGGAAGCGGACGGCGGGTACACGATCTCCCGTGTCGCCTCCGAGGGGCAGGATCTGGACCGCCGGATCGACGGGACCCTGATGCGGGTCGAGCTGGCAGAGCCGCTTCCTCCAGCGGGCTCCACGAGCCTGGCCATCGACTGGAGCTTCATCGTCCCCGAAACGGGCGCCGACCGGATGGGGCACGACGGAGATCACTGGCTGATGGCCCAGTGGTACCCGCGCCTCGCCGTCTACGACGACGTGGAAGGGTGGAACACGATGCCCTACCTGGGGCAGGGCGAGTTCTATCTCGAGTACGGCGAGTTCGACGTCGCGCTGACCGTGCCCGCGGGCTATCTGGTGGGTGCGACCGGCTCGCTCGAGAACCCCGAGGAGGTGCTGACCGCGGAGCAGCGGCAGCGCCTGGAGGAGGCCCGGGCGGGCCAGGTCGTGCACGTCGTGACCGCGGCCGAACTGTCCGATCCGACCGCCCCCCGGCCGGCCACGACCGGGAACCTCACGTGGCGGTTCCGGGCCGAGAACGTGCGCGACTTCGCGTGGGCCGCCAGCCGCCGCTTCGTCTGGGACGCGACGAGCGCGGGCGACGTCCTGATCCACGCCCTCTACCGCCCCGAGGCCCGGGCCTGGCAGGAGGCGGCGGCCATGACCCGGCACTCGATCGAGTTCTACTCCGACTACCTCGGCCAGTACCCCTATCCGACCGCCACCGCCGTCGAGGGCCCGGTGTTCGGGATGGAGTATCCGATGGTCGTTTTCGTGGCGCCCGAGGAGGGCCGCGAGGAGCTGTTCGACGTCCTGGACCACGAGTGGGGGCACATGTGGTTTCCGATGGTGGTGGGATCGGACGAGCGGCGCCACGCGTGGATGGACGAGGGGGTCAACACCTTCATCAACGAGCTCAGCAAGCGCGCCTACTTCCCCGAGAGCACGCCCGAGCTACTGAACGTCGCCCAGTACGTCATGGGGATCCGTACGTACCAGGAGCAGCCGATCGGCACGCTCCCCGACGAGTTCGACGGCGACCTCGCGCTCGGAATCGGCGCGTACATCAAGCCGGCCGTCATGCTGAACGCGCTCCGCGCCATCGCCGGCGAGGACGCCTTCGACGCGGCCCTCGCCCGCTACTACGAGATCTGGAGCTTCAAGCATCCCCAGCCCGCCGACTTCTACCGCCTCATGCAGGACGAGCTGGGGATGGAGCTCGGATGGTTCTGGCACGGGTGGATCGAGACGACCGCGACGAGCGACATGGCGATCCTGGGGGTCGACCAGGACCAGGCCGGGGACCGCTGGATCGTCACGGTGTCGGTCGACCAGCGGGGCGAGCTCCTCATGCCGGCGCGTGTCGAGGCCACCGCCGACGGCGGGTCCTCCGTCTCGGTCACGATCCCGGTCCAGGCTTTCTACGGCTCCGACCGGGCCACGGCGACGGTGAGTCTGCCTGCCCGCGCCCAGCGGATCACGGTGAACGCCGGACCGGAGTGGGGTGACGTGAACCCGCAGAACAACACCTGGACGCGATAGCGGTCTTCGTGCTAGAAACGAGGGCCCAGGCCTGGAGAGCACTCTGAATCAAGTAGCGACGCTCGGTGGACTGACCGGTTTCCTCGAGCGAAGGACGCGCGCGAACACGCGGTTCTTCGCGCGCGAAGCCGAGCGGCTCGCACGTCTCTGCCAGTCTGTCGCGATGCGCTTCTCGCGGGGGGGATGCCTGATCGCGGTGGGCGCCTCGCCGACTGCCCGGTCGGACGCGCGTCGCATGGCGGTCAGGTTCGTGCACCCGGCGGTCGTCGGCAGGCGGGCGCTCCCGGCTATCGCCCTGTCCCGCGAGTCGGGCGACCTGGGCCGGCAGATCGAGCTCTTCGCCAAGTCCGAGGACATCATCATCGGCTTCGAGGCCGATGATGATTCCGCGACCGCGGCGGCGCTGTCGTCCGCTCGCGAGCGTGGCTGCCTCACGATCGCCTTCGAGCGCGTGGGAGCGGAATGGGAGTTCGTCCCGCCGACCGCGGACGCGTTCGTCCGTCAGGAGCTGGTCGAGACCCTCTACAACGTCGTGTGGGAGCTCACGGGCGTCTTTTTCGAGCAGCATGCCGACGTGAGGGCGGTCCTCGACGACGTCCGGCGTTCGATCCTGGTGAAGTCCGAGGAGGTCGGCGAGCTGCGGGAGCGGATGCTCGCGGAGAGCGGGGCGCAGATCGAGGCCGCGGCCCGATCGCTCCGAGACGTATTCGACGCGGGAGGTCAGCTGCTCGTCATGGGGAGCGGCGGCTGCGCGACGGGTGCCATGGACCTGGTCGCCGACTTCCGCGCCGCACCCCAGCGGTGGCCGGCGCGCCGCGCGATCGACCTCTCGGAGGACGCGGGGATCCTGACCGCCATCGCCAGCGACATCGGGCCCGATGCGATCTTCGCCCGCCAGGTCATCGCCCATGGCCGGAGGGGTGACGCTCTCGTCGCCCTGTCGACCGACGATTCGCGGAGCGTGACCTTCGCGCTCGAAGAGGCGCGCCGGCGCGGTCTCCACACGATCGCCATGCTGAGGGACGACGGGGGTCTGGCTACGGCGGAGGGCCTCGCTGACCATCTGGTGGCCACGCGCTCGGAGAACGTCCTGCGCGTCCAGGAGGTGCAAGCCAGCGCCCGCCACGTGCTGCGCGAGCTGGTCGAGTGGGCGGGCATCGATCGAGCGGAAGCAGGCTGAGGCTGGAGACGTTCCTGGAAGGCGTGGCCGGCAACGGTGCCGGCCTGGCGCTCGCGATCGCGCTCCTCCTGGGGCTCCGCCACGCGACGGATCCGGATCACCTGACCGCTGTCTCGACGCTCGTCCTCTC
Organism: Gemmatimonadota bacterium; assembly: GCA_035687745.1. Classification (GTDB taxonomy): domain Bacteria; phylum Gemmatimonadota; class Gemmatimonadetes; order JACCXV01; family JAHWKZ01; genus DASRVA01. The sequence goes on along the minus strand of DASRVA010000025.1, from coordinate 14,369 downwards.
CGACGAGCGCGTCGCCGGTCGGGCCGGTCTCCTGGGTCTTTTCTGGGGGCTCGGCCATGCGACGACGCTCTTCCTGTTCGGGCTCCCCCTCGTCCTCTTCCAGGGAGCGCTCCCCGACGAGATCCATCGGGCCGCCGAGGCGGCGATCGGGGTCCTGATCGCGGTCCTGGCCGTCCGGCTCCTTCTCCGGTGGCGGCGCGGCGTCTTCCACGTCCACGGGCACGCCCACGACGGGCTCTGGCACGTCCATCCCCACGCCCACGAGGTGGACCACGCGGCGATGCTCCACCGGAGTGGCGACCACGCGGGGCACACCCATCCGCACGCCGAAGGGCTCGGCCGCTCGCCGGTCGCGTCCTACGGGATCGGTCTCGTCCACGGGGTCGGCGGCTCGGCGGGGACCGGCGTCCTCATGGCCGCGGCGCTACCAGGTCGCGTCGAGGCGACGGTTGTCCTGTCCGTGTTCGCGCTCGGAACCGCGATGTCGATGGCGGTTCTGTCGGCGGTCTTTGGATACGGGTTGGCGCGGGAGGGCGTGGCGCGGCGGCTCGAGAACCTCGTGCCCCCCGCCGGTGTTCTGGGCGTCGTGTTCGGGATCTGGTACGCGCTCGCGGCGCTGGGTATCGGTTCGCGCGGCGCTTAGGTGCCATGAGTCCCGGCCGTGTCGGCCGCCGGGCGGCGTCGCTCTCCCGATACGGTCGGATCGTGGGTTCAGCGATCGTCGTTCGCCAGCTCCTCGCCGCCCCTCAGCCCCACGTCCAGCCACTTGTTCGCGTAGAAGACGCGCGGGATCTCGTACCCCTCGATCCACGGCTGGACGATGTCGGCGTCCACCGGGTGGACGGTGAAGATCCACGGCGCGTCGGCCTGGATCAGGCTGTCGGCCCGGGCGTACATCGCGATCCGCGTGTCGTCATCGAGCGTCCGCCGCGCCTGGAGGATGAGCGAGTCCACCTCCGCGCTCGAATAGAACGCGGCGTTGCCGCCGGCGCCCGCCATCCCGCTGTAGAAGAGGGGATAGAGGAAGTTCTCGGCGTCCGGGTAGTCGGCGTACCAGTTGGCGAGATAGGCGTCCAGCTCACCCTGCTGCATGGCCTGCCGGACGGCGGTCCAGTCGCGCTGCCGGAGGTTCATCGTGACCCCGACCTCGGCCAGGTTCGCCTGGACGGCTTCCAGGAAGCGCTGGTTCAGGGCGAGCGACCGGAAGTAGACGTCGAACGTGAGGTCCAGGGCGTCGGCCTCGGCCAGCAGGTCCCGGGCGCGGGCGGGATCGTGGCCGTAGGGGTTCCCGTCCTCGCGGTAGCCGGGCAGGCCGGGGGGAATCGGCCCGTGCGAGACGATCATCTCGCCCGGGTAGATCGCCTTGGCGATCGTGGCGACGTCGACCGCGTAGTTCAAGGCCTGGCGAACGCGGTGGTCGGCGAACTTCTCCCTGGAATTGTTGAGCGCGAGGTAGTAGGTCACCAGGGCCGGGCGCGTGTGGACGTAGGGCTCCCAGTCAGGGCTCTGGACGAACCGCTCGTACTCGGGCTTCGGGAACTCGTTCAGGTCGGCCCAGTCGATGTTCCCGCTTTCCAGCTCGGCAATCACGGTCGTGGTCTCCGGGATGATCCGGATCTCCATGCCGTCCGTCTCCGGCCGGCCGCCGTGGTAGCGCGGGTTCGCGGTCAGCCGCAGGACGTCGTCATGGGCCCACGACTCGAACACCCACGGACCCGTCCCGATAGGGGCCTCCGAGAACCCCGCGCCCTTCTTATCGATCTCCTCCCGTGGCACGACGTGCGCGGCCGGCATGGCCAGGAGCGACAGGAACGGAGCGTACGGTTGCCGGAGGGTGATCCGGACGGTGTGGGGATCGAGGATCTCGACGCCGCGGAGCTCGTCCGCCTCGCCGGAGGCCATCTCGCTCGCCCCCTCGATGAAGTCGAAGACCCAGGTCAGCGGGCTCTGGCTCGCCGGCTCGAGGGCGCGCTCGAATGAGTAGCGGACGTCCTCGGCGACCAGCTTCCGGCCGTTGTGGAACGTGACGTCGTCACGCAGGTGGAACGTATACACCCGGCCGTCCTCGGAGACCTCCCACCGCTCGGCGACGTTCGGCGCGATCCCGTCGCCCTCGTACTGGACCAGCCCGTCGAAGAGGTAGACGACCATCCTTCCCCGGTAGACGTCGACGGCCTGGATCGGGTCGAGGCTCGCCGGATCCGACTCCATGTACAGATGGAGGACGTTGCGGTCCGTCTCGGAGCGGGGCGCGCCGGCGCCGCCGCAGCCCACGAGGAGGACAAGCGTGGCGGCCACGGTCATCAGACGCGAGATCGAACATCCGCTCGGGTGGCTTCGGCGCATCGGTTTCCTTTCGTCGGATGGAGGGAGGGACCACTCACCCCTTCTCGGGCGAGGCCAGCTCCTCCTCCAGTTCATGCTCGCGCTTGCGGTGCAGGAGCCAGACGACCAGGAGCACGCCGAGCGCGAAGGCGACGGCGCCGCCCCAGCCCATGTACCGTTCCACGATGTCCCAGGAAGCCCCGAAAAAGTAGCCGATCAACGTGAAGGCCGCGCCCCACAGGATGCACGACAGGACGCTCCACGGCAGAAATCCCCCATAGGGCATGTGGCTGATGCCGGCGACGACCGGGCCGAACGAGCGCAGGATCGACATGAATCGCCCGAAGAAGACCGTCTTTCCGCCGTGGCGCTCATAGAAGCGCTGGGTCATCCGGAGCCGCTTCTCGTCGAAGAAGAAGTACTTCCCGAATCGGTCCACGACGCCGTAGCCGAATGTCCGACCCAGCAGGTATCCCACCTGATCGCCGGCGATCGCGCCCGCCGTGGCCAGCGCGCCCACCGCCCACGGGTCGAGCACGCCGCGGAACGCGAAGAACCCGCACACGACGATGATCGTCTCTCCCGGCGCGATCAGGCCCAGGAAAGCGCTCGTCTCGAGGAACGTCACCAGGAAGAGCGTCAGATAGCCGTAACTCGAGAGGTAGGGAAGGAGGAACTCGAGGATCCGTTCCTGCATGCGCCTCCGCGGATTGCCCTCCCTGACGGGGGGCCGATAACATGCTCGCCGCCCGTCCCGAGTGGAGGGCCCGTGCCGATCGATACCCCGTCAGGGTTCGTGACGTGCCCGCGTGTCGACGGGACGAAATCTATTCGAGGGGATTTTCGACGCGGTCACGGCTCGCGACGTCCCAGAGGAGGCGCAGGTGGCTGTTGATCCTCTGCTCGGCGCGGGCCTGGTAGAAGGGCGTAACCGTGCCCTCCCAGACGCCGTAATCGAGGAGCTTCAGGGCGCGGCGCTGCCGGAGACCCGCCTCCTGGAGGTCGGTGGCGGCGAAGATCGCGCCGATCGCACGCTCGATTTCTTCACGATCCGGCATGGGGGAGGCGAAGCTATCCGATGAGCGTCGGAGTCGTCAATCTGGGGGACCTCGAATACGAGAAGCGGTTCGAGGGAGGGGTGCGGTTTGCGACCGAATGGGCCGACATCTCCCGACGGCTCGGCGGACGGAAGCTCGGCGTCGGCCACTGGATCGTGCCTCCCGGGAAGGTCTCGGTCCCCAACCACGCCCACCTCGTCAACGAGGAGATGGTGCTGGTTCTTGGCGGCGAGATCCGGGTCCGGCTGAACGACCGGGTGCATCCGCTGACGGCGGGCGATCTGGTCGCGCTCCCGCCGGGACCCGACAGCGTCCACCAGCTCCTCAATTACTCCGACAGGCCCGCCAACCTGATCCTCGCCTCGACGATGATCCCTCGCGAGGTGGTCGACTATCCGGACTCGGGGAAGCGCGGAATCGCGGTTGCCGGGCTCGAGGGCGATACCCCGATGACGCGGGTCATGCTGAAGGACGGCGAGCTCCTCGGCCCCGACCCGTCGACCTACTTCGCGGGCGAGCCGATCGACGAGCCGCTGGGCGACCCCCCCGATCCGCCGCCCGAGCGCGACCCGCGGATCGTGACGATCGAGGACGTGCCCTGGGAACCCTACGAGATGGGGCCCTTCCGCGCCGGTCGGAAGCGCCTCTCCCGCGCGGCGGGAGCGCATCTCCTCGGCTATTCGCTCTATCGCCTCGATCCCGGCGCCCGGACCTGGCCCTACCACTTCCAGCACGTGAACGAGGAGTTCTTCTTCGTCCGACGCGGCCACGGCGAGCTGAGGACGCCCGACGGGGCGTGGCCGTTGAAGCCGGGCGACTTCGTCCTGTGTCCACCCGGCCCCAGCGGGGCGCACGGCATCCGCGGCACCGGGGACATCCCGCTCGAGGTGTTCGCCCTGTCGACCATGGAGGTGCCCGAGATCTCCGAGTACCCGGACAGCGGGAAGGTGTACGTGATGGCCGGCGCGGCTCCGGGTGGGGACCCGGCGGCGCGAACCCTGGACATGGTGTTCCGGCGCGCGGACGCCGTCGACTATCTGGACGGCGAGGGATAGGGGCGATAGTCTCTCCCGTGACCTCATGAACACGAGAACCCCGTCCGCAAGGAGAGCTCCCATGATACGGAGGAAGTGGATCCACGCCCTGCTCGGCGTGGCCGTCATCCTGTTCGTCGCTGCCCCGGCGGCCGCGCAGGAGGCCGAGGCCGCCGCCGGCCACGATCCGGAGCAGGAGATGATGGCCAAGTGGGCCGAGTATGCGACCCCGAGCGAAGGCCATGAACGGCTGGCCAAGCTGGCGGGCGAGTGGGACTACACGATGAAGTGGTGGATGTCCCCGGACGCCCAGCCCGAGGAGTCGTCGGGCACGCTGTCGGCCGAGATGACGATGGACGGCCGGTACCTGGTGGAGAACTGGGAGGGGACGGCGATGGGCCAGCCCTTCCTCGGCCGGGGCACCACCGGCTACGACAACTTCAACAAGGAGTACGTCTCCACCTGGATCGACAACATGGGGACGGGCATCATGGTGAGCCGCGGCACCATCGACCCGGCGCAGGACGCGCTGGTCACGACCGGCACGTTCGACGACATCATGACCGGCGAGAAGGACAAGACCATGCGCGGCGTCCAGAAGTTCCTGGACGACAACACCGTCCACTTCGAGGCGTACGTCCCCGGGCCGGACGGCCAGGAGTTCAAGACCATGGAGATCCACGCCACGCGGAAGCCGTAGCGCTTCCTTGACCTCCCCTGTCGAGGTCGGCCGCTGGCGCTGGCGGCACGAGGCGGAGATGGCCCGCGGGCTCCTGGAGGACGCGGGCATCCCGAGCGCCGTCATGGCCGACGACATCGGCGGTGTCTACGCGGGCATCGCTCCGGCGCGGCTCCTGGTCGCGTCGGAGGATGCCGCGCGGGCCCGTGCGGTGTTGACGACGGCCGACGAACCGAGGGACGAGTCCGTACCACAATCGCCCGAACAGGAGTAGCTACCTCCCCGTTCCTGGGCTCAACTCGTACGCCACCCTGAGCAGCGACGCCGGATGGATGACCCTGACCGGCGAACCTTCCGCATTCAGCCCGTTCGCGATCTGAAGGATGCAGCCCGGGTTGCCGGTGACGACGAGCTCGGCGCCGGTCGCCCGGATGTGGCGCACCTTCCGGCGCAGGAGTTCCGCCGCCGCCTCGGGGTGGGTCAGGTTGTAGATCCCGGCCGACCCGCAGCACCAGGTCGATTCGACCAGCGGGATCACCTCGAGTCCCGGGATCGCCCGCAAGAGAAGCCGCGGCGCCTCGGCGACCCGCTGGCCGTGGACCAGATGGCACGGATCGTGGTAGGTCGCCTTCAGGCTGAACGGCCGCCGCGGCCGCCGCACCCCTTCGCGGACCAGGAAGTCGCTCACGTCGACGACCGCCTCCGAGAAGGCGGCCGCCCGGTCCGCCCACTCCGGATCGTCCGCGAGGAGGTGTCGGACCTCCTTCATGTGCGCGCCGCAGCCGGCCGCGTTGGAGACGACGCGCTCGGCGCCCGAAGCCTCCCAGGCGGCGATGTTCGCGCGGGCGAGCGAGCGGGCGTCTCCGGGCCGGCCCTGATGCGCGTGAAGCGCGCCGCAACAGGGAACGTCCCGCGGGACGACGACGCGCCAGCCGTTGTAGGCCAGGACGAGCATCGTGTCGAGGTTGATCTCAGGGAGGAGCACGCTCTGGATGCACCCCGGGTGGAGGGCCACGCAGCCGCGGGTCTTGCGAGCCGGGAGATCGGTGGCGATCTGGTCGGGCTCGAGCTTCGCGGGGAGCTTCGAGCGCCGCCGTGCCGGCACGGGGGGCAGGAAGGGAGCCAGGGCGGCCGCCTCCGGGAAACGCTCGTCGAACCACGCCCGCCACCGCCGGCTGCGCCCCGCCGTCCGCTGGTAGAGCCGGAGGAGCCGGGCGCCCCACCTGAGCCGGGACGGATACGGGAGCACGCGTTCCAGGAGCCACTCGCGCGGGAAGCCCTCCGGCCTCCCCTCGGCCCCGACTTCTTCCACGGACGCTCGCGCACCTTCGAGGAGGCGCCCGAACTCGACCCCGGCCGGACAGGCGGTCTCGCACGCGCGGCACCCCAGACAGTAGTACATGGCCTGCGCGAAGGCGGGGTCCTCGACGGCCATCTCCCCACGGTCCACGGCGCGCATGAGGCCGATCCGGCCTCGCGGATTCGCCCGCTCGAGGGGCGTCAGCGCATAGGTCGGGCAGGTGGGGAGACAGAGACCGCACTGGATGCACTGGGCCAGGAGGTCGTTCACTCGACCCGCTCGTAGACACGGTGCGCGATCGGGGGATGCTCGCAGCGCGGCCCGGGCTCGAAGATCTTCCCCGGGTTCAGCACCTGGTTGGGATCGAGAACCGCCTTGATCTGTCGCATGAGGCGGATGGCCGGATCGCCCACCTGGGTGGGCAGGAAACGTCGCTTGGCGAGCCCCACGCCGTGCTCGCCGGTGATCGTTCCGCCCAGCGCCATAGCGGCCGCGAAGATCTCCTCGAAGGCCGCCTCGGCGCGGGCCAACGCGCCGGCGTCACGCTCGTCGGTGAGGCAGGTCGGATGGAGGTTCCCGTCCCCGGCGTGGCCGAAGGTGGCGATCGTGACGCCGTGGCGGTCGGCGGCGGCGTGGATCCGGCGCAGCATATCGGGAACGGCGCTCCGCGGCACGGTCGCGTCCTCCAGGATCACCGTGGGGCCGCCGCGGGCGAGAGCGCTGAACGCGATCCGCCGTGCCGCCCGTAGATCGTCCGCCTCCTCGGGGCTCGCCGCCAGGCGAACGTCCCGGGACCCGTGGAGGCGGCAGAGGCGGACGATCTCGAAGGCGTCCTGCTCGACCTCGTGCCGCCGGCCGTCGACCTCGATCAGGAGAAGCGCGCCCAGGTCGGTGGGGAGACCCAGGCCGGCGAACGCTTCGACCGCGCGTATCGTAGTCCGATCCAGCAGCTCGATCGTGGCCGGCACGATCTTTCCGGCGATGATCGCGGCCACCGACTCGCCCGCCGCATCCACCGAGTCGTAGAGAGCGAGCATCGTGCGGACCGTCTCCGGCTTCGGCACGAGACGCAACAGGATCCGCGTGAAGATGCCGAGCGTGCCTTCGCTGCCGACCATCAGGTCGACCAGGTTGTAGCCGGCCACGTCCTTGATCGCCTTGCCGCCCAGCCGCACGGCCTCGCCGGTCGGAAGCACGACCTCGAGTCCCTGCACGTAGTTCTTGGTGCTTCCGTACTTGAGTCCGCGCAGCCCGCCCGCGTTCTCGGCCACGTTGCCGCCGATCGTGCACACCTTCATCGAGCCGGGGTCGGGGGGATAGAAGAGGCCCACGGCCTCGACCGCGGTGTGGAGCTGGCCGGTCACCACGCCCGGCTCGACCCACGCGGTGAGGTTCGCCTCGTCGATCTCGACGATGCGGTTCCACGTGGGGAAGAGGAGCACCACGCTGTCTGCGACGGGGATGGCCCCTCCCGAGAGTCCCGATCCCGCCCCGCGTGGCACGAGCGCGAACCCCTCCTCGTTGGCCAGCCGGACGATCCGCCCGACCTCCTCGACGTCGCGTGGTAACACGACCGCGGCGGGAAGGTGGCGCTGGAGCGGGGTCGCGTCGCCGGCGTAGGTGAGGAGGTCTTCGCGGGCGGTCAGGACACGGCTGCCGGACGCGATCTCGGCGAGTCCGTTGAGGGCGCGTCGGGAGAGCAAGGCAGGCTTCCCGCTAGCGACGCCGGACGATGAGCCACTTCACGTGCGATATCCTACTTTTGCGGAGATGCGGATGCCAAAGTTCGTGACCACGGGAGCCGTCTTTCTTCTTCTGGGGTGCGTCGCCTGCAGCCAGCGGGTGGAGAAGGAGGAGGAGCATGCCCTTCGTGAGCGGGAGCGCCCGCTCCTGCCGGCCTCAGCGGCCCCGGCCGCGCTGGTCACGGGCTCGAGCGGACCGGCGGAAGCCATGCCGCGGGGGCCGGCGGAGATCGTCGGTCAGAGCGGCGGCGCGACGGTCTCCGCGGGTCCCGGGATCAGCGGCGTGGTCGAGGCGCCGGGGCTCGTGACGCCGCCGTCGGAGGCCGTTCTCTTCGTGTTCGTCCGTCCCGCGGACCGGACCGCTGGGCCCCCGCTCGCCGTCCAGCGCCTCCGGCCGTCCGCGCTCCCGGTCGAATACTCGATCGGGCCCGAGGACGCCATGCTGGGACCGGCCCCGTTTCCCGACCGCGTGGTGGTGGAGGCGCGCCTGGACGCGGACGGCGACCCCCTTTCGCGCGATCCCGGGGATCTCTCCGCCCGGAGCGAGCCCGTGCCCCCCGGCTCCGAGGGCGTGACCCTCACCCTCGTCGGGGGCGGGGGGTGAGAGCGGGACGAGTGGAGAGCGCTCCCCGCCGGCCGTAGATTCCGCTCGTGGATCGTGGGACCGCTACCTGGCACGCCGCCTACCGCGCCATCCGCGAGAGCGCGGGCGTGCTCGATCTCCCCGGCTCGAACCTGATCGAGATCGGCGGTCCGGAGCGGCGCGCCTACCTGAACAGCCTGTGCACGAACAAGGTCGACGACCTGGAGCCCGGACGAGGCGCGCGCGCGTTCCTGCTGGTTCCCCAGAAGGGGCGCGTCCTGGCCGACTTACTCGCCTGCGAGACCGGGGAGTCCCTCCTCGTCGAATGCTTTGGCGGCACGGCCGGCCCGGCTCTCGAGGTCCTCCGCAAGTACTACTTCGGCCAGGAGGTCGAGTTCACGGACCTCTCCGGCGCATGGCGGTCGCTCTCGCTCCAGGGGCCGGAGAGCCTGGCCGTGCTAGGGCGGGCGGGGCTCGACCTGCCGGATCCGGTCGAGGGGGCGCACTCGGGAAGCGCGGTGGGGACGGCGGACGCGCGGGTCGTCCGGTGGAGCGACACGGGTGAGACAGGGTTCCACGTCTGGGTTCGCTCCGAGATGGCGGCCGCAGCGTCCTCCGCCCTCGTCGGGGCGGGCGCGGCGGCCGGGGCACCTGAGGCGTGGGACACGGTCCAGATCGAATCCGGGATCGCGGTCGCGGGGGCCGAGCTCGGGCCGGAGACGATCCCCCTCGAGGCCCCCACCGAGAACGCGATCAGCCACACCAAGGGATGCTATCCGGGGCAGGAGGTGATCGCGCGCCTGTGGGCCCGCGGTCGCCCGGCACGGCTCCTCCGGGGGCTCCGGTTCGAGGGGGACGAGCCGCTTCCCCCCGGGGCGACCCTGGACGCGGAGGCAAAGCCCGGAGCGGCGCGGGTGACGCGGAGCGCGGTCAGCCCGGCCCTCGGTCCGGTGGCGTTGGCGTACGTCCACCGTGATCACGTGGAAGCCGGCACCCGGCTCCGGGCGGGCTCGGTGGAGGCCGAGATCTCGGACCTGCCGATGGTGCCCGTCCACGCGTGAACGGCGGACGTCCGTGAAGATCTACACGAAGACGGGAGACGCCGGGGGGACCGCGCTCTTCGGAAGCGGCCGGGTCTCCAAGGCCTCGCCCCGGGTCGCCGCCTATGGAGAGGTGGACGAGCTGAGCGCGTCCATCGGGGTGGCGGCGGCCCATGTCGACGACCTGGCCGTCCGGGACGCGCTCGAACGCATCCAGCGCGATCTCTTCGCGCTGGGCGCCCTGCTCGCGACGCCCGATCCGAAGCGGCGGAAGGAGAAGTGGGATCTGCCTGCGGCGCGGATATCGGCGCTCGAGGAGGAGATCGACGGCTGGGAAGATGAGCTCCCGGCAATCACCGCCTTCGTCCTTCCGGGTGGATCGCAGGCCGGCGCATCCCTGCACGCCGCCCGCACCGTCTGCCGACGGGCCGAGCGCGCGATCGTCGCGCTCGCGGCGGACGACCTGCCCGACACCGTGATCCCGTACGTGAACCGGCTCAGCGACTGGCTGTTCGTCTGCGCGCGGCTGGTCAACCGGCGCGCGGGAGTTGAAGAGCGGACCTGGTAGGGGCTAGGCGGAGATCTATCCCGCGGGGTCCTCGGTCGCGTAGATCACGGGCGCGAGCCAGGGGACGATCGACACCTCGCGATCGGGGAGGCGGACCGTGATCCCGCGCTGCGGGTCGTAGTGGACGACCTCGAACGCGACCCCCTTCTGGAATCCCATCTCGAGCAGGCGACGCGCGACGTCCTCCTCGCGCCAGCGGATCCCGGCCACGCGGCCGCGCTCGCCCTCGTGCATGAAGTGGAGCGGGAACTCGACGGTCAAAAGGACTCCTGGATGAGAATTGTTCCTATACGATAACGGATGGCCGGCCGGCGGGTCAACCTTGGGGACGTCAGGCCGGTCAGCCGACGAAGACCGTCCGCGCGAGCTCGCGCTCGACCCGCACCTGCTCGCCGTCCCGCTCGACGATGATCGGCCCGCTCGGCGGGCGGTCGACGACGCGCAGCTCGACACCAGGGAAGAGCTCCAGCAGGGAGAGCGCGCGGAGGGCACCGCCGTCCCGGTCGTGGACCCGGCGGACGACGACCACCTCGCCCGGCTGGACCTCGCTCAGCCGGCGGTGCTCCTCGTCCGGCATGCGGCCGGTCTTGGGCGGGATCGGGTGCCCGTGCGGATCGGTGGTCGGATGCCCGAGCATGGCGTCGATCCGGTCCTCGAACTCCTCGCTGATCACGTGCTCGAGCCGCTCGGCCTCGTCGTGGACGGCGTCCCACGGATACCCCAGCGCCTCGGCGAGGTAGAGCTCGAGGAGACGGTGATGGCGGATGACCTCGAGAGCGATCTTCTCGCCCGCCTCGGTCAGCGCGACGCCCTGGTACGGCACGTAGTCGACCAGCTTCATCTCGGCGAGCCGCTGCATCATGCTGGTGGCCGACGCCGCCGAGACCTGCATCCGCTCGGCGATGGCCGAGGTCGAGACCCGGTCCACGCCGAGGTCCTCCCGGGACAGCGCGTAGATCGCCTTGAGGTAGTCCTCGACGTGTGGGGTGATCGCGGGTCCCGTGCGCGGCTCGGCGCTCACGGCCGGACGTACTCGACCGAGAAGGGAACGCGGGCGCTGATCGTCGGGAATAATCGCAGGATGGTCGGCTCGTCGGCCTCGGCCGGGACGAGCAGGGCCGTCCAGGAGATCGAACCCACCCCGGCTCCGAACACGTCCCCGGTCACGAACCGGATCCGCTGGCCGTCCCAGGTGCCGTCGTTGAAGGACACCTCGAACCCCAGCCCTGTCCGCTCGAACTCGAAGCGACCGGCCAGGACCCCCGCGCCCGCCTCGACGACCGCCTCCCGCGGCGGGTCGTCGGTCGGCTCCAGCTCGATCCAGCGCCCGAGGACCGGGGCGGGGCTGACGTCGAAGACGTCGCTCGGGTCGCCTACCGGATCCGCGCAGCGGATCGCCGCGAGGAGGGCCAGCAGGAGCCCCGCGATTGGAATGTGGGGCTGGCGGCGGCGGGCCGCCGCTGTAGCATCGAGGAGATGCGACGCACGCACGTTCCCATCCTAACGGTGGACGCGTTCACCGGCGACCCCTTCGACGGCAATCCGGCCGCCGTCTGCCTCCTGGCAGAGCCGGCCGAGAAGGACTGGATGCAGTCGGTCGCCCGTGAGATGAACCTCTCCGAGACGGCGTTCCTCGTGCCACGACCCGAAGGTTTCGAGCTGCGGTGGTTCACCCCCTTGACCGAGGTCGACCTGTGCGGCCACGCCACCCTGGCCAGCGCCCACGTCCTGTGGGAGACCGGCGTGGCGGCCAGGGAGGAGCCCATCCGGTTCCAGACCCGGAGCGGCGTCCTGACCGCGCGGCCGGCGGGCGAGAGAATCGCGCTCGACTTCCCCGCCACGCCTGCGCGGGAGGCGGAGCCCCCGACGGGCTTCTCTCAGGCGATCGGGGTCGTGCCCCTCTGGACCGGCCGCACGGCGACGGCGGACTGGCTGGTCGAACTCGGGGAGGAAGGGACGATCCGGGGGCTCGAGCCGGACTTCCGCCGGCTGGCGACGATCCCGGCCCGCGGGGTGATCGTCACCGGCCCCTCCGACGACGAGCGGTTCGACTTCGTCTCGCGGTTCTTCGCGCCGCGGGTCGGGATCGACGAGGATCCGGTGACGGGCTCGGCGCACTGCGCGCTGGCCCCCTACTGGGTCCAGCGGCTCGGCCGGAACCCGCTGGTCGGGCGTCAGGTGGGCCCCAGGGGCGGGGTCGTCCACGTGCGGGACAAGGGCGAGCGGGTCGAGCTCGAGGGCCAGGCGGTCGTGATCCTGCGGGGGGAGCTCCTCGTCTGAGGCACCCCGCCGCCGTTCGGGTGACGAGGGCGGTACCTGCCGCTAGACTCGATCGGGACGTCCAACCGTTTCGTGATCCGCCGTCCCTGGAGGAATCCATGAACCGTCGCTCGATCGTCGCCCGACCCCCGCTCGCCACGCTCGCACTTGTCATGGGGCTCCTCGCCGGGTGCGCCGACACCGGGGCGGAGTCGGCCGCCTCGGACGAGTCGGCGGCCCCCGACGCCGCGACCGCTTCGCAAAACCCCGACTCGGTGCCCGCCGCCATCCTGGGCCAGGCGCCGCCTCCACGCGGCGAGAGCATCCACTACGTGTCCGGCGACTCGGCGACCACCGGCTATCTCGTCGTCCCCGACGGGGAGGGACCGTTTCCCGGTGTCATCCTGATCCACGAGTGGGACGGGCTGAACGACCGCGTCCGCCAGGTGGCCGACGCCTTCGCGGACGAGGGGTACCTCGCCCTGGCGGCCGACCTCTATGCGGGCCGGAAGGGCTCGACTCCCGAGGAGAACCGGGCGCTCACCCAGGAGGCGCGGGGCAACCTTCCCGCGGTCATCGCGAACCTGGACGCCGCCGCGGCGTTCGTCCGGGCGCGCCCCGACGCGACCGGCAAAGTGGCCACCATGGGGTGGTGCTTCGGCGGCGGGATCGCGCTCTCCTACGCGCTGGGGGGCGAGCATCACGACGGGACCGCCATCTTCTATGGCTCGCTGGTCACGGACCCGGACTCGCTGGCCGCGCTCGACCACCCGATCTACGGGACCTTCGCCGGTCAGGACGACGGCATCCCGCCCTCCGACGTGGAGCGGTTCGTGACCGCCCTGCGCGAGGCCGGGGTCGACAACGACGTTCACGTCTACGACCCGGTCGAGCACGGCTTCTGGCTGTGGGTGGACCGTGATCCGGAGACCAACCTCGCGCCCGCCGCCGACGCGTGGCGGCGGCTCAAGGCCTACCTGGAGCGGACGATCGGGTAGGTCGCGCGGTCCGCGCGGGACCGCCCCAGGGGCGAGGAGCCGTCGGTGGATCCGGGCCATCTCGTGGTCGTGGCGGGGACCGCGGTTGCCGCGATCGCGACGCCCCTCCTCGTCCGGCGCCGCCCCGCCGGCTCGTCGGGGCGGGAGGTCCGATGGTCGCTGGCCGCGCTGCTCGTCGCCAGCGTGACCGCGTACCTCGCACTCGCGGCCTCGAGCGGCGAGATCGGCGCGCTGGACTTCCTGCCCCTCCATCTCTGCGACCTGGCGATCTTCATCGCCGTGTTCGCGCTCCTCACGAGGAGCCCTCTGGCCTGCGAGATGCTCTACTATTGGGCGCTCGCCGGGACCACGCTGGCGATCCTGACACCGGATGTCTCCGGTTCGTTTCCGGACTGGCGTTGGGTCGCGTACTTCACGACGCACGGCCTCGTGGTGGTCTCGGCGACGACGCTCGTCTTCGGCATGGAACGGAACCCCCGGCGGGGATCCGCGTGGCGGGTGTTCCTGATCACGCTCGGGTACGCCGCCGTGGTGGGCGCGGTAGACGCGGCGACCGGTGCCAACTTCCTCTACCTGGCCCGCAAGCCGGCCGGCCCGACCCTCCTCGACTGGTTCGGCCCGTGGCCGGTCTACATCGGGGTGGCGGCGGGGGTCGCGCTCGCGCTCTTCACTCTGCTTGAGTTTCCGTTCCGGCGCGCTGAGCTTACCCACTGATCGAGGATCGGGAGAGCAGCACATGGTCGAGCTCTCTCGCACCCTGACCCTCGAACAGCGCGCGAAGTT
>DASRVA010000024.1:0-4752 GCA_035687745.1 Gemmatimonadota bacterium | reverse complement strand
AAGCCCCGGAGAGGGCCGGCTTCGCGATCGAGCTCTTCCGCCCGGTCCGGCCCATGCTCGCCCAGCCCGCCGAGGACGTGGCCGGGTCGCTCGCGCGCCTCGGGGAGGCGGCGCTCGAGATCAAGCTGGACGGCGCCAGGGTCCAGATCCACAAGTCGGGCCGTGACGTGGCCGTCTATTCCCGCCGCTTGAACGACGTGACCGCCGCCGTCCCGGAGGTCGTCGAGGCGACCCTCCGGCTGCCGGCGCGGGAGGTGATCCTGGACGGCGAGGCGATCGCCCTCCGGCCCGACGGGACGCCGCACGCCTTCCAGGTCACCATGCGCCGCTTCGGCCGCCGCCTCGACGTCGAGCGGATGCGGGAAGAGCTCCCGCTGTCGGTGCTCCTGTTCGACCTGCTCCACCTGGACGGAGCGGACCTGCTGGCGGAGCCGCTCACGAGCCGCTCGGCGGCGCTTGCCGACCTCTCGCCCGCGGACCTCCTGATCCCCCGCATCGTGACGTCCGACGCTTCGGCTGCGGAGGAGTTCATGGCCGGGGCCCTCGCTCGCGGCCACGAGGGCCTCATGGCCAAGGCCCTCGATTCCCCCTACCAGGCCGGCTCTCGAGGCGGCTCGTGGCTCAAGATCAAGCCCGTCCACACCCTCGACCTCGTGGTCCTGGCGGCCGAGTGGGGACACGGGCGGAGGAAGGGATGGCTCAGCAACCTGCACCTCGGCGCGCGCGACCCGCAGGGGGGCGGCTTCGCGATGCTGGGGAAGACCTTCAAGGGGATGACCGACCGGATGCTCGCCTGGCAGACCGAACGGCTCCTGGCGCTCGAGACGGCGCGCGCGGGCCACGTCGTTCACGTTCGGCCGGAGCTGGTCGTCGAGGTGGCCTTCAACGACGTCCAGGCGAGCCCGACCTATCCGGGCGGGATGGCGCTTCGCTTCGCCAGGGTCCGCCGCTACCGCCCCGACAAGCGGGCCGACCAGGCGGATACGCTGGCCGCCGTCGTGGAGATCCATCGCCGGATGGAGGGCGGCGAGCCGCCGTGAGGGCGAGTCAGTCCAGGGCGTCCGCCTTGCGGCGCGTCTTCTCGTCGGGCGAGAGCCCGGTCTGGTAGCCGTACAGGGCGTCCTCCCACGAGCCGTAGATGGGGTTCGGCAGCATGATCCACTGGCGCCCCCAGCGGTCGTCGTACCGGGCCGCCAGGCTTTCCCGCTGGGCCGGCGAGAGGCGGGCCGAGAGAAAGTCGTTCAGGTCGTCGCCGATCAGGAGCAGGATACGATACCGGCGGGCAACGGCTGCACGCCGGGACGATTTGTCGCTCGTCCACTCCCTGCGTTCGCCTCGCGTGAGGACGCGGTCCTGCCCGGCGGGCCCGAGCGGGAAACCCGCCGCCTCCAGATTCCTGCGCGTCGCCGCTTCGAGCGGCTGGTCGCGGTTGGTGACGTAGAAGATCTCCACTCCGTGCCGTTCGGCCGCGCGCGCGAACTCGAGCGCGCCGGGAACCGGGCGGGCCGAGGCCTCCTCGACCCACGCCGCCCACGCCACGGGATCGAACTCCTCGCCCTCGTGGATCATGCGGGCCTGAAACGGCGTGTTGTCGAGGATCGTCTCGTCGACGTCCACGATGACCGCCGGCGGAAGCTCCTGGTAGTCCCCGGTCTGCTCGATGGCCGCCGTCCAGAACGGATGCTCGAGGGCCTCGGGGAGACGGTCCATGGCGAGCCGGTACGCCTCGCGCGCGACGGCATCGTACTCCGGCGCCGTGCGCATCCAGGCGGTGGAGTGGAGGACCGGGTGCGGGTTCCTGGCGCAAGCGACGAGCGCGGTCCCCAGCGCGATGAGCGCCATCCTGGTGATACGGTGGCTCCGCATGCGGGGCTCAAGATACACTTGCGCCCCTCGATGACGACCACGGAATACGGCTGGCGGAAACGGATCGGCCTGGTCGCCGGTCCCGCCCTCTTCGCGCTCGTTCTCCTGCTTCCGCCGCCCGCCGGCCTCGCCGAGAGCGGATGGAGGACGGCGGCGGTCGCCCTCTGGATGGCCGCCTGGTGGATCGGCGAGCCCATCCCTCTGCCCGCGACGAGCCTGCTTCCCCTCGCCCTCTTCCCGCTTCTCGGGACGGGCTCGATCGAGGAGAGCGCGGCGCCCTACGCCGATCCGCTGGTCTTCCTCTTCCTGGGCGGCTTCCTGATCGCGCTGGCGATGGAGCGCTGGGGCCTGCATCGGCGGGTCGCGCTCAGGATCATCCGCGCCGTCGGCACGCGCCCACGACGCATCGTGGCCGGCTTCATGGGAAGTGCGGCCTTCATCAGCATGTGGGTCAGCAACACCGCGACCACGCTCCTCCTGCTTCCGATCGGCCTCTCCGTCGTGGCTCTGGCGGATACGGGAGAGGAGGGCGAGCGCGATCCCGCCTTCGCGCCGGCCCTCCTGATCGGAATCGCGTTCGCGGCCAGCCTGGGCGGTCTCGGGACGCTGATCGGGACCCCGCCCAACGCGCTCACCGCCGCCTTCCTGGAGGAGACGTACGGCGTCGAGATCGGGTTCGCTCGCTGGCTCCTGGTCGGCCTGCCGTTCCTGGTGGTCGCCCTGCCGTTCGCCTACCTCCTCCTCACCCGCTGGGTGCTTCCGATCCGCCTGGAAACGCTCCCCGGTGGGCGCGACCTGATCGAGGGCGAGCTCGAGCGTCTCGGGGCGGTGACCCGGGGTGAGCGGTGGGTGGCGGCGGTCTTCCTGCTGGCCGCCGTCCTTTGGACGACGAGCCCGCTCCTCGAGGGACGCGTGCCCGGGCTGTCCGATGCCGGGATCGCGGTGGGGGCGGGGCTCCTCCTTTTCGTGCTGCCGGTGGATCTCCGGCGCGGGCTCTTCGTCCTCGAATGGCGCTGGGCCGAGCGACTGCCGTGGGGGGTCCTCCTCCTCTTTGGCGGCGGGCTCAGCCTGGCGTCGGCGATCGATCGCTCGGGCCTCGCGGAGTGGATGGCCGGGCGCTTCGCCGGTCTCGCCGAGTGGCCGCTCCTGCTTCTTCTGGCCGCCATCACGGTGGTCGTGATCCTGTTCTCCGAGCTCGCCAGCAACACGGCGACCGCGGCGGCATTCCTGCCGGTCGTGGGCGCGCTCGCGGTTTCCGCCGGGATCGATCCCGTCCTGCTGGTCGTCCCGGCCGGCCTCGCGGCCAGCGGCGGCTTCATGCTGCCGGTCGCCACCCCGCCCAACGCGATCGTCTACGGAACCGGCCGGATCAGCGTCCCGCAGCTCGCCCGCGCCGGAGTCCTCCTCGACCTCCTGTTCGTGATTCTCGTTCCCATCGTCGGCGCGCTGCTCGTGCCGAGGATCCTCGGTTGATGGAGCGCGGCCCCGGGAGCGGGCCCGTCAGCGGGCTCGGAGGCCACGAGCTCGAGCACCTGAGGGCGGCCCTCCGGCTCGCCGAGAGGGCGAAGGCCCGCGGCGACGATCCGTTCGGCGCGGTCCTCGTGGATGGGAGCGGGGCCCGGATCGCCGAGGCGATGAACACGCTCATCACGGACGGCGATTGTACCGGCCACGCCGAGATCAACCTGGTCCGCGAGGTTTCCCGTCGTCGGTCGGGCGAGGAGCTCGCCCGGTGCACGCTCTACGCGAGCGCCGAGCCCTGTCCCATGTGCTCGGGGGCGATCTTCTGGAGCGGCATCGGCCGGGTCGTGTACGCGATCGGCCACGAGCGCGTGTACGCGCTCCTCAGAGGCGGAGATGCGCTGCCGATCGGCTGTCGCGAGATCCTGGCGCGCGGGTCGCGCGGCGTCGAGATCGTCGGCCCGGTACTGGAGGACGAAGGCTCAGCCATCTTCGATTCACCCTTTCCAGGACGTGGCCGGCCGCCCGTCGATGTTCGAAGTTCGGAGGAGACCGGAGTCCCGGAGCCAGCGTTCCGCGAGCCCGCCTGCGAAGGAGACCCGATGTTCCGGAGAATCCTGGTCCCTGTCGGGTTGGCCCAGAAGGATGCTCGGGCGGTCGAAGTGGCTGGCGAGCTGGCGTCGGAGTCGGGAGGGAAGGTTACGCTTCTGCACGTCATCGAGCCGGTCGATCTGCCGTTCGAGGAGATGAAGGACTTCTATGGCCGGCTGGAGGAGAAGTCCCTGCGCGTCCTGGAGGAGCGGGTCGCCCCTCTCCGCGCGGCGGGAGTCGAGCACTCGGCGCAGGTCGAGTACGGCGACCGGGCCTCGACCATCGTCGGACACGCGGAGAAGCACGGCAGCGACGTGATCGTCATGACGTCGCACCGGGTCGATCCCGCGAACCCCGGCCTGGGGTGGACGACGCTCAGCTACAAGGTCGCCATCCTGGCCCAGTGCCCGGTCCTGCTGGTCAAGTAGCGCCCCTCATGAACGCTGCGGAACCCTGGGTCGACGACGGGAACGCAGCGCTCCTCACCGACCTCTATCAGCTCACGATGCTCCAGGCGTACCGGCGGGAGGGGATGGAGGCAAAGGCGACGTTCAGCCTGTTCGCGCGTCGGCTGCCGAAATCGCGCAACTTTCTCCTCGCCTGCGGGCTCGACGACGTGCTACGGTACCTGGAGACGGTTCGCTTCACGGGCGAGGCGCTGGACTACCTGTCGACGTTCGACCAGTTCTCGCCCGACTTCCTGGAGTGGCTCGAGCGCCTCCGGTTCACGGGTGACGTCCACGCCGTGCCCGAGGGGACGCCGGTCTTCGCCAACGAGCCGATTCTCGAGGTGACCGCGCCGATTCCCCAGGCCCAGCTCGTGGAGACCTTCGT